>CAZTOF010000088.1:0-5656 GCA_964615515.1 uncultured Gemmatimonadaceae bacterium | reverse complement strand
CGGACTACGACCCGCCCTCGCCAGCTCGACGATCCGCTCCTTGAACTCGGGCGGATACCGCCCTCGCCTTCTTCCAGCCATGGCTCACCTCCTTTGGTTCACCCAAATGGAAAGGTGTCCGCCATAGCGGGGCAACTCCATGAAGCCTGCTTACGTTGAGGAACGATTCGTATTCGGGTGACGGATAATGCTGGCCCTCGGTCTCCCATAGAACCCTCATCTTGTCGTATTCCTGGTTCAAGCCGACAAGCGTGAACCTGGAGTCGGCTAGCCTGTCGGGAAGCCGAAGGATGTCCCGGAAAGTCGTGAAGGCTGCCGCCAGAATCAGTAGCCCGATAGACGCCTCGACGGGAATCGCGTCCCACAGGGCAAGCATCGACGCTGCCACCGAAACGAGCCAAGCCGATACTACGAGCAGCCTATTCTTCTTTCGGAGCTCGTCACAGACCTTGCCGTGATACCTCCTGTGAACGTCCGCCTCCGCCATCGCTTTCCATACCAAATCCCTGTTCTCGAACATGGGCTGTCCCCTTTCGTGGTCAGGAATGTGAGGCGAGCCCTACGGTAACATCCCGCGACGGCGGACCGCAAGTTCGCCATGGATCCGCAAAGACGCTAGGACATCCCTTGGGTTTTGCCGGCCCTTCCTCTTTGCGCCGACATGTCTCTCATTCGCTACCGGGAGTGCGTCGCGCCACTATTCTCGGTCCTGACCATCCCACGGCTTGATGAGCGCCACCACCGGGCCAGCTCCCTCCGGGTATCGTCGATGACTTCCTGCCGGCGGCTGTGATCGTACGTCAGCAGGAACCACCCGCCAGCTCCTACTACCACGACGCCGATCACCAGCGCGGAGGTGATGCGTTCGTCGGGGAAGAACGTCCCCCATGCCACCATCCAAGCCATCGCCATAGCGCCGATCACGGCGCCGATGACGATACCGGTGAGGATCCAGCCCGCCCGAGTCTCGCGTGGCGGGGTCAACGGCAGTCGAGGGTGACCGCCGGGTTGGTGCGGGGCGTGTTCGGCACCGAGACGCGGGTGATCGGCCAGACGTAGGGATACCGCTCGGGGAACGGAGCAAGGCGTCCCGGGCCCGCTTTCGGCCGCACGGTCGTCTCGGCCGATACGTGACACGCGCCGCCGAGTTCGACCGGGTAGGGCGTCGCCACCGAAATCACTTATTCCCCGGCCTCGATGCTTCGGAAGGCGGTGACGGCCATGTGTGCCGGCGCCCTCGATCTGGTCGCTGTAGACCGCCATGATGACGCTCGCGTCGATCTCGTCGCCCTAGCGGTGCCGGCGAGGCGCCGGATGGACTTCCGGCCACTTCCAACCCGGCAACAACCGTTAGTTCACCCGTCGGGGGATCCGAGGGTTCCCCTTCCCGAGCCCTGAGCAAGCGAAGCTCCCGGCGACCCGCGGGTCCCCCGGGGGGGTACCGGGGATCGGCAGTCCACCACACGGTGACCCGGGGCTTTACGGATCACCCCCCGCCTGCCGCATTTCTTGCTCGTACCGAATGGGGTTGGCCTGCCGCAACATCAGCAAGCACGTCAGCACGGCTCCAATAGCGGCCTTGATGTCGGCATAGCACTGGTCGCAGAGGTCACTCTCCACGCGGTATCCGATATTCAGTCCAAGCCGGATCGTAGCATTGCAGTGCGTACACCTCATCGCCCCCTTCCCTCCCGCTACTGCGGGGATTCAGTCCGTTGCCGCCCCACCGCGTGCCGCCTCCTCCTTGAGCCGGTCACGCCGCCTCACCGAGTGCAACCCGGTGAGCAATGCGTTCGGAGAATCGGACCTGACACCCCCCTGCACCAGCGCGTCCCTGATCTGCGGCATGCTGTAGCCGTCCCCGTACATGGTCAGGAACTTCCGGTACGCCGCCGTCGGTCCCATGCCCCTGAAGGTGCCCGGCGGAACCTCCGGATGGCCCGCTCCGGCACTCTTGCGCCGACGCCTCCGCCTGACCGGGGCCCGTTTCCGGGCCTGGCTCGCCGGAACCTCATCGGCCAGCAGCGTCTTCAACCCATAGACCGCTGTCCGCAACGCTTCTCCCCGCTGCTCGTGCGCCGCCAGCTCGGCTTCCGCCTGTTTCAGCGCCACCCGGTAGTTGCTCTTCGCCTCCGCGTCCATTGCTCAGTTCTTCTCCTCGGTCTTGAAACATTGACTGGCATGATCCCCGGCCCTGGCGGGAAATCGGTCGTGGATCAAGTGCGAATCCCCCCCGGCTCATCACCTGGCGTGGCGAACGGGTGGCATCCGAAGCCGAACATCATGGGGCGGGCCGGGAGCCCTTCGCAAGCGCTTGAACCCCCTTACCGCTCCGTGGCGCGCGCCGTGACCTTATCGAGGGGAAGCTACCGAGGCGCCGTCACTGACACGTAGAATTCGTGGAAGGCGCCGGGGTCCATCATCTCCTCTTCGGACCCCTTCACGGCCATGACCGAGGACATGGCCACCACCCTCTTCACGGGCTGCCTATGACTATTCGCCACTTGCAAGCTCCCAAGTCCGAGCTGCCATCTACCCCCCAGTCGGCTTCCTCAGCGCGTAGACTCGAATCTCAACAACCCCCGCCTCATCCCGGGCCCTGGCGACGAGCAAGCCCGGCCCGAACGCCATTGCCTCCAGATCACGGGGAACGTCGAGGCGGGCCACCAGGTCGCCCTCCGGGCCGAACACCAGCCACTCGGGACCGATGCGAGGCCGGCCATCGCCCCAGGCGACCCTCTGTACATGAACCAGGCCGGTCGTCCCGACGATGAGGCGTCTGGCCGCCGGGAAGCGCTTCAGTCCCCGCAGCTCTTCCCTGACTTCGTCGGATGCATCCACCGGGATCGTGCGGCTGCCGGCCTCCCACGCGACCTTGAGCAGCACCTCGCCGGAACGGTCCAGGCCCACCAGCTCGGGCCTCTCGGTCGGTATCGTCCAGATGGTGTCGCCCGACACCCCGGTCGACCAACGTGGTTGGTGGGCCCAGAAAAAGGAGACCGGATAGTCGGCGGCCAGGTCTCTGGCTACGGCGGTCTCGAAGATCGGCTTCGGCGAATTGGCCCGCGATGGTGGAGAGTCTGCGGGCACAGGGCTCACCAGCAGGATCGAGGATATCAGCGATGTGTCGGTCGTTGCGGTCCTTCCGCCAAAGGCCACCAGCGCTCCATCCGAAAGAACTCCCAGGAGGGGGCCAACGTTGTCCACGTGGCTCGCCGGCCGCCTGAAGTCCCCGTCCGCGTCGGCGAACCAGACGCCTTCGGTCCCACTGCGCCCCGGGGCGTCGCCCTCCGTCGACCCGATCACCACCACGCCACCGCCGTGGGCGGCCATGGTCGGGTGGCCCCACAGGAGCGGCTCGCCGTGCTCTCCTCCGGGGGCCGGCACTCTCGCCTCTTCTCCGCTAGCGGGATCGAAGATGTGCAGCAGGACCGAGTCCGGTGCATCGGGATTGACGAGGAGAACGAGTCGTCCGTCCGCCGTCACTACTGCTCCGGCGACGTAGCGCTGCGAGCCCTTCCCGTCCGGAGCGACCGAGTCGGGCACGACCACGAAGGAGGGCGGCTCGATGATCTTCCACCGGGGCGCCTCTTCCAGGGTTCGGGCCGGCCAGCGCTTCGTTTCCCGGGCCTCGATGGGCCCCTGCCAGCCGAGCGGTCCCTCCGGGACCTCCCGCCCTCCACCCGCGCACCCGGCGACGATCAACGGCGCTGCGCACAAGACCCACAAGTAGGCGCGACTGGCCGGCGACGTCACCGCCCGCTCCCGGGAGAGCGGATTTCCGCGCGGTCTGCGCTCAACCCCGTCAACGCCCCTTCAGCTCCACGGACACGATGTCCACGAAGGGAAAGCCGTCCGGTCCCTCCCGGTACACGGCCCCCTGCTTCACGGCGCGGAAGAGGTGACTCGGGACCAACTGCCTAGCCTTGGATACAGGGTATGCCTCGGAGGCGAGAAGCTCTCCGGTTCGGGTGTCGATCATTTCGATGACCGCTTCCGTCAGGGCCGACCGCTCCTCCCTGCTCAGGCGCCGACCCTCGCGCCGGGCCTTCTTCGCCGCTTCCGCGTAATCATCGGTCACGCGACCGACCATAATGTACAGGAGGCCGCTATCGTCGATGTGGAGATGTTCCACTCCCACCCTTCTCTCCTCATCGCCCGGATCGAACCAGGAGGTCTCCCGGCGAAAGGCCCGGCGCAGTACGCCATCGACCCCCCACTCCTCAAGCAGGTACCCTCTCGGATCGCCCACCGCCGGTCCGGCCCAGAAGGTGTCGCCACCACCATAGGCGAGCGTGCGCTCGAGGGAAACGCGGGAACGGGACATCTTCTCCTCCACCGGCCCGAAGGTCTCTTGCAGGGCCCCGGCAGCGTCCACCAGGCGAAAGTACCGGGACCTGTCCGTCATGTACCCGTCGTTGCTGGTCAGGGCCACGCCGTTGCCAAGTATGACCGTCGTGCGCTGAGCTCCTCTCATCAGGTGGGACGGCGCGCGCCGCAGGAACTCATGTTGCGGAGAGAAAACCGACCAGGCCTGCGAACCGTCCCGAACATGCAGACGGTCCTCCCCGTCGATGAAGATATCCAACATCCCCCGGTCGCTCAGCTCGCCGGGGCCCTCGCCCTCTCGCCCGAACGAGGTGACATATTCACCGTGCGGGTTCCAGACACTGATCACCGGTCCCCAGCCGCCGTTCGCGGTGTAGAAGCGGCCCCGCGAGTCCCGCACTACCATCGGTCCTGGGTCCGGCCTGGCGCCATCGGGATCCGCCCGGAGCCGAACCGCCGTGGTCGGAAAGGCCAAGCGGCAGGGAGGTGTCCCGTCCTTGACCACCGTGACGCTTCCCGGGATGAAGGATCGCGGCGTCTGGCGGGGACAGGGGGGTGGGTCGCCCGAATAGCGGTCGACGCCGCCGCCCGGGGCAACGAGGCTGATGGTGACGGGGATCGCGAACGCGGTGATTAGGGCCGCCCCCAGTTTCGGCATCAGGGGGCCGATGTGCAGAAGCCGTGCTCGCCGGACTCCATCGTCCAGTTTGGGAGCATTCCGAGGTGCCGGTATCCAGTGGCCTGGACATCGCGCAAATGTCTCCAACCCGGCCCAGGATGGGGACCGCTCTCGTGTTTGTGGTATGGATCGTCGCCGGCCCAAAACAGCTTCCAGAGTGAGTCGATCTCATTCCAGTCTTCGAAGATCGTGCACTCGTCGTCGGTTTCCGCTCCGGCCTGTCTCTGTCCCGGCCAAGTCAGCAGAACCCCCATTAGCACCAGCGACGCCAGAACGCGAATTGATTGGCGTCCTTTCGACGGAACCACGGCCGTTCTCGCGCGCGAAAGCCCAAGAATCGCGCCCAGCTTCAAGGTGAATCCGTTCGCTCTCATCGGTCCTATCCTCCCTTTCATCCCGGAGGTCACGGGCGGGAACAAGCCTCGTGCCGTCCCTCTCCGGCTCGCGACCCCAATGTGGATCCCCCATGCTACGCACCCCAACCCAGAGGCGTCAACATTCTCATCCGACGGGCGCCAACGCCCGGAGCATGACATTTCCATATGTGAAGACCGGTAACACCACGTCGCATAAGCACATACACTTGGGGGGTCCGGCGCAACCCCTTCCACCCTCTCGCGCGCACGCCCGCACGACCACGGAAAACTC
>CAZTOF010000087.1:0-1521 GCA_964615515.1 uncultured Gemmatimonadaceae bacterium | reverse complement strand
GAAGAACCAGCACACCTCGTCGATGTGGATCGGGTTCTGGGTCCACGCCGGCACCCGCGGGCCGGGGAAGCCGACGTTGATCATCACCGCCAGGTCGCACTCGATGCACTTGGAGTAGATCGGGTAGTACTCCCGGGAGTTGGGCGCGATGTGCGGGTACAGCATGTGGGGCACGATCATGACGCTGCGCAGGATCGGATAGCGCCGGGCCAGGTCGTCTATGCGGCTCACCGCGGCCATCCCGTCGTGGGGATCGACCCTCAGCGACACGAAGACCCGGTCCGCATGCTCACTCAGCCGGTCGAGCACCTCGTCCGCGGTACCGAAATTGAGCGGAACCTGGGCCCGGGCAATGCCCCAGGCGTCCAGGTTGGCCAACCAAAGGCCGAGATCGCCCATGACCCGGTCCCGCTCGGTCCTGTCAACGTCCTTGGCGAAGAGGTGGCCGACAATATCGGTGGAGGGCCAGGCCGCGAGGCTGTCGGGGTCACGCAGCGCGGCCCGCGGCATGGGCACCTCGATCCCGTCGCGGTCAATGGTGAGCTGGCTGAAGGCGTCGATGATCGGTACCGGGGACTGCGCTGGCAATTCCATGTCTACGATTATGCTGGATTAGTTGGCGAACCGCGTGCGGGTCTTCGCCGAGCGAGTCTGAGGGATGGGCGACATCTGAGCCGAGAAGCGAGCGACAGGGAGCTTCAAGCGGTGCGCAGCACCCCCCGGTTCCTCGCGATGCGCAACACTCTCCGTTCCCTGGCGGTGCGCGACTACCGCGTCTTCGTGACCGGCCACACCGTCAGCCAGACGGGCACATGGATGCAGCGGCTGGCCGTGATCTGGGCTGTGTTCGAGATCACCGACAGCGGGACCGCGGTGGGAGTGGCCAGTGCGTGCGTGTTCGGCCCGGCGATCGTCCTGAGCCCGCTGGCAGGCCTGGTCGCTGACCGGCGGGAGAGCCGGCGCCTGCTGGTGACGACCAAGGCCGGCCTGGTCGTTTCAGCAGTGACGCTGGCGGCGGTGGCCTTCACCGACCCGTCCACTCCGGCGCCCTATCTGGTGGCCGCGTTGCTCTTCGGCGTGGTGGAGACGTTCGACATCCCGGTACGGATGATCTTCGTCGGGGCGCTCGTGGAACGGGAGGACCTCTCCAACGCGGTCGGGCTGAACGCAGCGGCCATGAACGGCTCGCGCATCGTGGGCCCCGCGCTGGGGGGCGCCCTCATCTCGGGCGCGGGCGTCGAGTGGTGCTTCGTAGTCAACATCGCGCTGGCCGCAACCGTGCTGGTGTCGATGCTCACGATCCGGGCCCGGTCGCAGCCCGACACGGCGCCGGCGCCGGACCGCCGGATGCTGCTCGGGTTCGGGGTTGCCTGGCGCGACGCGACGCTGAGAGCCAGCCTGCTTGCCTACACCGTGGTGGGCGTGTTCGCCATCGTCTTTCCGGTCACCCTGCCGCTGTTCGCCGAGCGGTCGCTGGGAGGAGGCCCGGAGACATTCACGCTGCTGTTCTCGGCCCTGAGC
>CAZTOF010000086.1:0-4298 GCA_964615515.1 uncultured Gemmatimonadaceae bacterium | reverse complement strand
GTCGGGGTCGCCCCGAATCAGCAGTTCGGTCCCCTGGTCGTGGGAATCGACTTGAGCCACTCCTGAAACTCCTCGTCACCCGGTGCGCAAAGATCCGTTTCGTCCCAGGTGAACACCCTGAGGGGGAGACCGATCAGTTCCAGGGGCAGCTGCCCGCTCAGTAGCGTACCGTTGACTCTCAGGACTCTCAACTTGCGGAGATCGCCGATTTCGGGCGGAACCGGGCCGATAAGCGGATTGTCGGAGAGATCGAGGTGTTGCAGCTGCTCCAGGTCGCCGAGTTTCGGCGGAATCGGGCCGGTAAGCCGATTGTTGGCAACTTCGAGTTGTGAAAGGTCGTTGAGACTGCCGAACCCCGACGGGATGGGGCCGCTGAGGCGGTTGTCGGAAACCACGATGACCTGAAGGCCCGCGATGTCGCCGATTTCGGCGGGGATGGAGCCGGTTATGGCGTTGCCCTCGAGCGACATCACGTCGAGACGCTTGAGGTCGGCCATCTCGGGCGGAATCGAACCGGTCAGCCCGTTCTCTCTCAGCGCCAGCACGCTAACGAACGGGCCACCGCGCACACCGTACCACTCGTCCAGCGGTGCGTCCGTTCCCCAGTTCCGGTTCGTTTTCCAGTCGGCACCGCCCAGGGCCTCGTAGAGCTCGAGCAGCACGCCGCGGTCCAATTCAACAAAGATGAGGGCGCCTCCCCTCGCCCTTCCCGTCCTGGCATACACCGGCACCACCCCGTTCGCCGCCGCCGTCACCAACCCGGCCGCGTCAACCGTCACCGCAGCCGGCCTGTCCGACTCCCAGGCGAACTTCGCACCCTCGATCACATGTCCGTTCGCGTCTGTCGCCCCGGCCGCCAGGCGGAGCGTGTCTCCGACCCACCCCAACGTCGCTTTCTCCGGGGAGACCAGAACATGCGCCGCCCGCTGGTTGACCCGGATCCGCGAGAAGCCCGACACGCGCTGCGCGTTTGCCTCCACGGGCGCCAACCCGTTGCCGACCGACGTCACACGCCCGCCCGCGTCGACCCTGGCCACCGACTCCTCCAGGGAGGACCACGTGAACTCCAGGTCCCCGACCACATTCCCGTTCGCGTCGTATGCCCTGGCCTCCAGGGTGATCGTGTCGCCCAACGCGCCCAACGTCATTTCTTCCGGCCACACCCGCACGTCCGCCACCCGCTGCGCGACCGTCACCTGCGAGCTGCCCGCCACGCCTTGGAACGAAGCCTCCATGGTCACAACCCCGTTGCCCGCCGCGGTCACCAGTCCGTCCACATCCACCGTGGCCACCGAGTCGTCCCCGGATGCCCACCTGACGGTGACGCCCCCCATGGTCCGGCCCTCCTGGTCCTGCACGGTGGCGGTGAGCTGCACCGTATCGTCCAGGGCCTGCAGCGTAACCGAGGCGGGCGAAATCGTGATGGTGGTCGGCTCCGGAACGAACGGGTCGCCGCACGAGGCGGACAGGAGCAGCAATCCCGGAAGGGTTCGCGAAAAAGGTGAGATCGGTCGCATGGGAGCCCTCTCTTCGTCTCTGAACGGATACCTCGGGCGGCCGGTGCATCCCGACTGCGACCGACCAGCCCCTCTCGGCTCCTTCGGTGGCCCGCCTGTGGACCACTCTTCCGCTGGTCGGATGTACGCGCGGTTGTCGACGATCTTACTGTGGGAACCCGTCACAACAGGCGACCGAAACCGTCCACGCCGTCCTCCCGGGTACCGCGACCCTCCGCCCTGCCCTACTATTCGTCCCATGCGAACCCGGACGAAGCGTCGCCGCCACCTGCCCGCCCTTCTCGCGCTGCCGGCCCTGTGGTCCTGTGGCGGCGGCAGCGATCCCGACACCCCGGCCGACCTGGCCATTCACGCCGGCAACGCCCAGAGCGCGAACACCGGCACCGCCGCGACCGCTCCGCTGCAAGTGCGCGTGACCGGACGGTCGGGCGACGGCCTGGACGGCGTGACGGTCCACTTCGCCGTGACGGAGGGCGGCGGCGCGATCGAATCCGCCTCGGCGGTGACGGGCGGCGACGGCATCGCTTCGGCCGGACTCTGGACCATGGGGGGCCCGGGGCCGCAGCAGCTGCGCGCCTCGGTGTCAGGGCTCGATCCGGTCGACTTCCGTGCGACATCTCTCGATGTCCCGGACGGTCTGGCGATTCACGCCGGGGACGGACAGGAGGCGGCCGCGGGAACGGCGGTCCCCGACCCCGTTCAGGTCCGGGTGACCGGTACGACGGGCGCCGCGCTGGAGGGCGCGACCGTGAGCTTCGAGGTCGCGCGGGGCGGCGGGTCGGTCGATTCGGTCACGGCGGTCACCGGGGCCGACGGAATCGCCTCGCCGGGGGACTGGACGATGGGCGATCCGGGGCCGCAGCAGCTGCGCGCCACGATCACGGGTCTCGAACCGGTGGTCTTCAGCGCCACTTCGCTCGACGTTCCGGCCAACCTGGAAATCCACGCCGGCAACGGGCAGCGGGCGACGACGGGCATGCCGGTCCCCGACTCGCTCCAGGTTCGCGTGACCGGCACGACGGGCGATCCGCTGGCGGGGGTCGCCGTCAGCTTCGCGGCGGTCGAGGGGGGCGGCTCGATCGAGTTCGCCACGGCGGCCACCGACAGCGGCGGCATCGCTTCGCCGGGTACGTGGACCCTGGGCGATCCGGGGCCGCAGCGACTGCGCGCCGGGGTGGCCGGGCTGGATCCGGCCGTCTTTGTCGCGTACGCGCTGGGGATCCCCGCCGAGATCGCCGTGGTGGCGGGCGCCGGCCAGGAAGCCGAGGTCGGGTCCGCCGTCCCCGTCAACCCGGAGGTGCTCGTCGCCGACTCCGCGGGGACGCCGCTGGCGGAGATCACCGTGTCGTTCGTCACGGAACGGGACGCCACGCTCACCGGTGCAGTGGCGACGACCGACGCACTGGGCCGTGCCGAGGTCGGCAGCTGGACGCTGGGGACCACCGCCGGCGAGTACTGGATCGAAGCGAGCGTGGAAGGGGAGGGGGTCGAGAACAATCCGGCCCGAATCGTGGCCCGCGCCCTGCCCGGCCCCGCGGCCGACATCGTGATCGTGGAGGGGGACGACCAGCGCTCGGAAGTGGACCTGCCCGTCCCGGTCAACCCGAAGGTCCAGGTGCGGGATTCGTACGGCAACGGCGTCCCGGAGGTGAGCGTCTCCTTCCGGGCGGGTGGCGGGAGTTCGGTGGCACCCTCCGAGAGAGACACCGGCGCGGACGGTTTCGCCTCCGTGGACAGGTGGGTTCTGGGTCCCACCGCGGACGTCACGTACCGGCTGGCCGCGGAGGCCACGGAGGGGGACGACACGGTGGGACCGGTCACCTTCACCGCGACCGCCACGCCCGCCGTCTACGACATCGTGATCGTGCACGCCGACTCTTCGGCGCTCTCGGAAGGACAGCTCGCCGCCTTCGCGGAGGCCGAGGAGTTCTGGGAAGACGCCATCCAGGGCAACCTTCCCAAGGGTGTTGTGCGCAAGTCCTCCCTGGAGCGTTGTCTCTCCCTCGCCGACATCGATCTCGACATCCCCGGCGACCGGCTCGTCGACGACCTGCTGATCTACGCCGACGCCCGCGAGATCGACGGCCGCGGAGGGATCTTCGCCGGGGCGGGCCCCTGCCAGGTCCGCAGCAATACCCTGCTGCCGATCGTGGGGGTCATGTTCTTCGACATCGAGGACCTGGACGAGATGGAAGAGGAACAGGACGGGGTGCACCTCGACGGCACGATCCTCCACGAGATGGCGCACGTGATGGGGTTCGGGACGATATGGGAGGCCCTGGACCTGCTGGAGGACCCCGTCGACCCGGACGATCCCACCGGCGAGGAAGACCCCCACTTCGTCGGAGAGGAGGCGCTGGCCGCCTTCGACAGTGTCGGCGGCGACGACTACGACGATGGCGAGCCGGTGCCCGCGCAGAATCTCGGGGGCCGGGGCGTGGTGAACGGGCACTGGCGGGAGTCCGTGTTCGACACCGAGCTGATGACCCCCTATCTGGACGGGGGTGTGGCCAACCCGCTCAGCATCGTCACCCTCGCGTCCTTCCAGGACCTGGGCTACGAAGACGTCGACCTGGACCTCGCCGACGACTTCGAGCTGCCGGAGCCGTCGCCCAACCCGACGCCGAACGCCTTCCGTCCGGTGCGCCTGGGAGCCGACATCCTGCGGATCCCGCTGGCGGTGGTGGACCCCGAAGGCAGGGTGGTCCGGTACGTTCTGCCCTGGCGGCGGTAGCCGGATCGCTACGGTCCGAGCGCTCCCACCCCCCTCCCATCCACCAC
>CAZTOF010000085.1:0-3067 GCA_964615515.1 uncultured Gemmatimonadaceae bacterium | reverse complement strand
TCGAAGACCAGGTAGTCGTTGCCGTGGCCGTGCGCCTTGAAGAAGCGGGGGCGGATCCGCACGGGCTACCCCACCGTCGTGGCCGCGATCAGCGCCACGAGCACCACCAGCGTGAGCGGCGTCCCCAGCCGCGCGTAGTCGCCGAAGTGATAGCCGCCCGGACCATACACCATCAGGTTGGTCTGGTAGGCTATGGGGGTCATGAACGACGCCGACGCGGAGAGCGCCACCGCCACCGCCGCCGCCCGCGCGTCGATGCCGAAGTCGGCCGCGGTTGAGATCGCGATGGGGAACAACAGGGCGGCGGCGGCGTTGTTGGTGATGATCGAACTCAGCGTGATCGTCATGATGATGATTCCGGCCATGGCCCCCTGGGGCCCGAAGCTCCCCAGCGTGTCCGCGACCAGGGTCGCCGTTCCCTTGCCCAGGCCGGAACTCGTGACCGCCGCCGCAAGCCCGAAGGCCGCCCCGATCACCACGATCACGTCGAAGTCTATCGCGTCCTTGGCCTCGTTCGGGGTGAGGATGCCCAGCAGCACCAGCGCCAGCGCCCCGAGCAGCGACAGGTGCAGGATCGGCAGGAGGTTCAGCCCCGCCCCCAGGACGATCGCCGCGGCGATGGCCATGACGATTCCCGCCTGGCGGGTGGTCACCGGGGAGGGCGCGCCGAACCGCGAGATGAGGAGGAAGTCGTTGCGGTCGCGCCAGCGGTCCGCGAATCCCCGGTCGGAGATCACGAGCAGCGTGTCGCCGGGCTTGAGCGGCTCCCGCGCCAGGCGGCCGTGGACCGGCTCGCCGGCGCGGTGGATCGCCACGACCGTGGCCTGGTAGCGTGCCAGGAAGCTCACATCCACCAGCGACCTGCCCACCAGGCGCGACTCCGGCGCGATCACCGCCTCGAAGTAGGCGTGGCGCGCGCTCCGGAACTCGTACGGGAGGTGCGGCTGCTGCGAAGACGCCAGACCCGATACCTCGTGCAGCTCCAGAACCGAGTCCGAATCGCCGATCAGGGTCAGGAAATCACCCCCCTTCAGCACCTTGTCCGGGGCGATCTGGCCCGCGCCCTCGCCCCCGCGCTCGAAGTAGACGATTCTCGCGGTCGCGGGGAGCACGGCCTGAACCTCGGCCACGGAGATGCCGTCCAGCGGGCCGCCAGGCTCCACGATCATGCGCACGGAGAAGCTGCGCCCCCCGGAGCGCGCCTCCTGGCGGGGCGGAAGCCGGTCCGGCAGCAGGTTCGGCGCGACCAGGATGTTGATGGCGAGTGCCACAACCGCGATCGGCAGCGCGATGCGCGTGAGCTCGAACATGGTGAAGGGGTCGTACCCTCCCCGCTCCAGGAGATCCGACACCACGAGGTTCGTGGAGGTGCCGATCAGGGTGGTCATGCCGCCCAGGATGGCCGCGAAGGAGAGCGGCATCAGGTAGCGCGAGGCCGAATCACCGCGTTCGTCCGCCCAGTTCTCCACCTGGGGGGCCAGCATGGCGATGATCGGCGTGTTGTTCAGGAAGGCCGACGCGGCGGCGACGGGAACGGTGAGGCGGGCGAGGCCCAGTCGGACGCTTCGTCCCGCACCCAGGGTCGCACGCAGGATCGGCTGCAGGGCCCCGCTCTTCTCGACCGCGCGGGCCAGCACGTAGAGCGCGGCCACGGTGATCGGCGCCGGGTTCGCGAAGCCCTGGAACGCCTCCTCCGGCGCCACCACCCCCGCCACCAGCAGCACCACCACGGCCGCCATGAACGCGACCGCCGGCGAAACCAGGTCCCGCGTGAGGACCAGGACGGCCACCGTGACGACCGCCAGTGTGAGCCATGCCTCCCAGATCATGTCACGGCGAGCCCCATCCGCCCTCCGTCGTCCGGCTTGGGATCAGTGCAGCCCGTGGAAGACCCACGGACCGCTAGAAGATCCTGAAAAGAACTCCCAGAAGCAGGTTCATCAAGCCGAGAACCACGGCCCCCATGAGCGCCGCGGGAAAGCTGTCCACCCTGAGGCCCCGCACGAGGGCGCCGGTGATCATGAGTGCGACCGCGTTGACCACCAGTGCGAAGAACCACAGGGTGAGCAACAGCAGCATCGGCCCCAGGCCGCCCAGGGCCGCCCAGATGAGCCAGTTCGCGAAACCGAACACGAGTGTCCCGATCACCGCCGCCTTCAGGTCGCGGACCTCGATGCCCCTGACCACCCTGCCGACCACCATCAGAAGCGCCGCGCTCAGGAGTGTATGGATGATGAGTTGCACGTCTTGTAGCCTCCTTTTCCTGTTTCGACCCCTTCAAAGGTACCCGAAACCGACGAATTCCCATCCCGCGAGGTTTCGCCCGTCATCACCCGTACACATTCTCCTGCTCCGAGGCTCCGCTCCCGGTGCTCGCGAGCGTCCGGCCACGGGCCGGCGGCTACGGGATCAGGTTTCGCCTCCCGGTGTTCCTCACGATGAAGATGCCGTCGCTCATGCTCGTCAACACCACCACGCCGCTCTCGAAGTACGGATAGTTGCTCCACGACGACCCGAACGGCGAAATGCTGAACGAGCCGATCTCGACGGGTTCCGTGCGGTTGGTGATGTCCAGAATCCTCAGCCCCGCGCCGTAGTTCGACTGGTACATCAGGTTGCCGCGGATGTACAGGTTGTGGTCGGTGTCCGTGGTCTCGGCAATGTACTCGGCGACCAGGATCGGGTCGTCGAGGTCCTCCACATCCCAGATCAGCGTCCGGGTGCCCTCCAGCTTGCCGCTGCCCTCGTCGCCCTCGTCGTTCATGTAGAAGAACCGGTGGTCCTCGGTGAGCCATCCCTGGTGCGCGTAGACGAAGCTGGGATGCGCTGACATGGCGACCGCCACCGGGCTTTCCTTGTCGGTCACATCCGCAATCGAGAGCGCGTTCTCATTGGCGCCGATGCAGATCTCCCGACCGCTGTAGTCCTCGTCCGGGCCCTGGTAGGTGACGCACTGCGCGTCGTGGGTGTAGCCGGTGCCGCTGCGGCCGGTGCGGGAGTCGGCGAAGCAACCCGCGAAGGCCGGCCGCAGCGGCACCGGCTACACCCACGACGCGCAGTGCGTCAC
>CAZTOF010000084.1:0-6518 GCA_964615515.1 uncultured Gemmatimonadaceae bacterium | reverse complement strand
TGAAGCTGAACGACGCATCCATTATCTTCACCCCCGACGTGATGGCTGGTAAGTGTTCGTGATTCATCTAACACATTGAATCTAAAACACTTACCGCCTCACGTCGCCCCGCTTCCCACCCCCTCGTGAATAAGGCGGGTTTACTATGAGGAGTTTATTGACGACACGACAGTCATTCACCGCCGAATAGTAGATTCACTGGCAGCTCGGGTTTATGAGGAGCCGAAGATTGTCCTGAATGAAGATGCAGATCCGGTTGTGCAAGTAGTGGACTTTCGACTACCTCAAGACGACGAGTGGGGGCTTCAGTACATCGACGTCGAGAACGATCGGATCTTGGTGCACTGTCCTGCGCTTGCAGAGTTGGAGGACACGTTGGTTCATGTTCAATACCCGAGCCAATTCGACCAGCCGGATTGGGCGGGAAGCCACGAGGACCCGAGATTCTATTCGAATGCCTTGTTGTGGCATCCATACGAGGGCCAACGAGTAGCGGCATTCGACGGGCGCATCGACCCCGATAGCGTTCACCACGAGCTGGACAAAGAGGCTAGGCTTGAAGTCTGCGTTAAACGTCCCGGCGACCCATGCGTGATTAGCTTTCGACTCATCGTCTATGCCATCGTAGGTGGCCCTGTGGGGCGGGACCCGGAGCCGAAGTGTCGGTTCATTCGGCGCGATTCTTCGGGGAGGGTGAGTACGGTCGAGGCGTATACCGGTGAAGTGTACAGGTTCGCCGGGACATCGTTGCCAAATCAACCCGACAAACAGATCGTCCATCTCATCCATGATGGGCGTAGCAGACTGTTTCCCCGCGCTGAGAACAATCTCATAAGGTGGGCGTGTCGGCGCGGTTGGGTTGCTGACCTGGAGTTGATTGTTCCCGATGATCTCCCCGGATGGGCGGATAGCACGGATAGCATATTTAGCTTGCAGATACACCCTGATTTTTCGGAGCCGGTTGTTGTATTCGCCGGGAGAGTGCCCCCGTTCTTCTTGGACGACCCCGCGAATCTGCAGTTGCTGTTGTATCATCCGCAAACCCCCGGAGATATCAACCGTACTTCGCTCGCCGTATGGCCTCGGTGCAAACCTTCATGGGTTATTGATGAGCTGGATTCGTATGAAATGCGTATCTGTTTCCGGATCGATCCCCGTAAGTAAGACGGGGGGCTGATTGCAAGCCGGCGGCAACCGCTGCTTTTCCGTGAAGTGAAACACCGCCTGGGACGGGAGTTTCAGCTCCGCGGGGTGGCCACCCCAACCGGCGTTGGCCATGACCGTTATCCTAATCGAACGGGGCATGTACGCGCTTCACGGGACCACCGTAGTCCGCTGGTGCGGAAACACAGTCGGTGCGTGCGATGGCAGCCCAGCGTATCGTCTTCTCCTGCCGGCACTTTCCGCTCCAGGTCGCATGGAGTGGGGGCGCAGCAAGGGTAGGCGATCCGGGAGGAATGCCCCCCCTCACCCGACCGGGTTCCGGAACCGGTACCCGAACCCCGCACGGTCTCGATCCACTCCCCCACGGCGCCCAGCTTGCCGCGCAACCGCCGCACGTGCATGTCGACGGTGCGCGTGTGGAGCCGGCCGGCCGTGCCCGGCTCGATATGCCACGCTTCGGTCAGGAGCTGGCGGCGGCTCTGGGTGCGTCCCCGGCGCTCCATCAGGGTGCGCAGCAGGCGGAACTCGGTCGGGGTCAGCCGGATTTCCCCGTCGCCCAGGGTCACGATGTGCGCGCCGACATCGACCCTGAGATGCCCGGCCCGCAGGATGCGGCCGCCACCGGAGACGGCATTCAACTCGCCGTGCGCACGCCGGAGGATCGCATCCACGCGCAAGACCAGTTCGCGGGGGCTGAAGGGTTTGGTGAGGTAGTCGTCGGCGCCCAGCTCGAATCCCCGGATCCGGTCCACCTGTTCCCGCCTGGCGGTCAGGACGAGGACGGGCACGGTGCGTGTGGCCGGGTCGGCGCGCACGGCCTTGAGCACGTCGTCGCCGGAGACGCCCGGGAGCATCCGGTCGAGTACCAGAAGGTCGGGGAGGTCGCGGTGCAGAGCATCCAGGGCCGCGGCTCCGTTGAGCGCCGTCTCGACCCGGTAGCCTTCGCGGGTGAGCTGGTACGCGATCAGGGCGGCGATCTCGGCTTCGTCTTCGACGACCAGGATTCGCGCCGCCACTTTGCCGCGGTCCCTCCCGGCCGAGAATGGCGCACCCGTACCGGCGGCGCTGCGGGTTGCGGCGGAGAGCGGTCTCATGTTTCTCCCTCGCGCTGCGGTTCACCGGCGTTCGGCGGCCCCCCTTCGGTCACGAGTTCGCTCTGGGTATGGCGCGCCGGTTCCGGAGCTCGATGTTCCGCCAGGCGAGATCGAGAGGAAACGGATGCTCCCCCCGGGACGCCGGAAGTTCGGGCCAGGGTTGGGCGGGGTCGCCGCCCCCGTCAGCAGGGGAGAACCGCTCAGTGGCGTGAAGTCGGGTGCGCCGCGGTCGTACGGATCGGCTGACACCGGCTTTCCCCCCACCGGCGCGAGAGGCGGCTCCGCCCCCGATCCGCCGCGCCGACTGGCGAAGTCCGAACGTTCCAACTTGCCAGCGAGCGTTCTCCGTGTATGATCCGCCCGATACCGCACGGCTTCAGCAGCGATGTGGCCGACTGCCCCGACACGAAATGGGAGTGACCTTGTGAAACGATTCACAAGCCGAAGGGAATCCGCGGGCCGCGTCGGATGTGGCGAGAGAAGGCTGGGCGGCAGGGCGCTCCGGTGTGAGAGGGACGGAAGGAGTGGCCGGCATGATTCCTGACGACGGGCAGTCGGGCAAGGCCGAGTTCCAGGCGGCCGTCCGGAGCACGGAGGGCCTGCAGCCCTTGCGCCGACTGTTTCACATGGGAACCGGCGTGGCGATCGCCGCCTTTGTTCTCGTCGTCGGACCGGATTCTCGGATTCCGGTGGCGACGCTGGGAGGGGCGCTGGCCGGGGCGCTGCTGCTGGACTGGATCCGGCTCAGGTCCCGGGTGGCCAACACCGTTTTCTTTCGGTGGTTCTCCGCGCTGGCGTCTCCGCGCGAGGCCCGCAAACCGGCGTCCTCGACCTGGTTCCTGCTCGGTGCGCTGGCCGTTCTCGTGATCGCGCCGGGGAGGTGGTTTGCGCCAGCGGTCCTGGTTCTCGCTGTGGCCGATCCCGCCGCCAGCGTGGTTGGGCGGACATGGGGAAGACACCGGCTGGGCAAGGGGAGCTGGGAGGGGACGGGTGCCTTCTACGTGGTCGCGGTGGCCGTGCTGACGCCCTTCGCGGGTCTGCAGGCCGCGCTGATCGCCGCCGCGGTCGTGGCGGCTCTCGAGGTCCTGCCCAGCGGCATCGACGACAACCTGACCGTTCCGCTGGCCACCGCCCTCGCGCTCTGGCTCGTGGGGGCGCCGCGCTAGACGGCGTCGTCGGCCACGCGGCCCCGTCCTCCGGTAACCCTCGCGATCGCGGCGTCGAGATCGGCACGCCGGTTGCGCGGGACGAGGACCCGGTAGCGCACGGCCGCGTCGAAGTCCCGCCGGGTGACGATGGCGCCCAGCTCTTCGAGGACGTGGTCGACCCGGCTGGAGGCGTCGTAGTCCATGGTGACCACGACCCGGGTCCGCTCGATCCGCTCAGTCGTGGGGCAGACCTCCAGGACGTGCTTGACTGCGCCCGCGTAGGCGCGCGCGAGACCTCCCTTGCCGAGCTTCACGCCTCCGTAGTAGCGCGCGCACGCCACCACCACCTCGCCCACCCCCGAGTGGAGCAGGGTGGTGAGCATGGGCATGCCCGCCGTTCCGTGGGGCTCGCCCGCGTCGCTCATGCCGACCTGCGCCGTGGATCCCGGCTCGCCCGCGTTGTAGGCCCAACAGTAGTGGGTCGCACCGGGGAAACGGTCTCGCGTTTCCTGGACGAAGCGGGCGGCGGCCTCGCGGCTGGCGGCCCGGGCGGCGCGGGTGACGAACCGGCTCCGGCGCACCACGTCCTCCACTTCGGCGCTCGTGGCGGGGACGAGGTAGGCTTTCGCCATGCGATGACTCTCCCTGGGGGATGGGCGCCCGTTGTGGGGGATGAGTTCCCGGTGTCGGGACGTGCTCGGTGTCGGCATGGGCCCGGTGTCCGGCATGGGGGGGCTGGACTTTCCTTTTCGGCCGCACCCCCTTACTCTACTACCGTGCGGTACCGAATGAGAATCAATCTCAATCTCACCGTTGGCCGCGCGGCACGGATAATCCCGCGGGCGGACAGCCTCTCCCCGGGAGGGAGCGTGAAAAGGACGGAACAGCCGGATACGAATCGCGGCCGAGGCACGCGGAGGGAAGTCCCCTTGCGCATGCTGGCCGACGTGCCCCTCGAAGAGGAGGTCGTCCTGGTGCGGATCGACGTGGCCGGCGAGGATGTGGAGCCGCTTCTGGAGCGGGGGATCGTGCCGGGATGCACCCTCTGCCCGGTTCGTCATGCTCCGGCGGGGGGTCCCACCGTCTATCGCGTGGACGGCGCCCTCGTGGCGCTGCGGAGAGAGACCGCGTCCTGTCTCTGCGTGCGCAGTTCGCTTGAAGCCGCGGGGGTTCTCGACTCGAATTGACCGTGGTGACGCCGTCCGCCACCCCGGCAGCACCGGCCGGGGAGGTCGCGGCGGGCGGGGGCCACCCGCTGGTTGCGTTGGTCGGTCCGCCGAACTCCGGCAAGTCCACCCTCTTCAACAACCTCACCGGACTCCGGCAGCGGGTCGCGAACTACCCGGGGGTCACCGTCGAGCGCAGGTCGGGTATCGCGGGGACGGCGGCGGGGCCGGTCGAGGTGATCGATCTTCCGGGAGTCCACGGGCTTTCTCCGCGCAGCCTGGACCAGATGGTCACCCGAGACGCGCTGCTGGGTGAACTGGAAGGCGACCGGCGGCCGGACGCGGTGGTGGTGGTGCTGGACGCCACGCGCCTGCGCTCCCACCTGATGGTCGCCGAGCCCGTGCTGGGCCTGGGGCTTCCCACTCTGGTCGTGCTCACCATGGCCGACGAGCTGGACCGGCGCGACGGCGCGCTGGGGAGCGCCCGCCTGTCCGGCGAGCTGGGGGTCGAAGTGGCGCTGGTCAACGCCCGGGACGGCGCGGCGCTGGGGCCGGTGCGCCGCTTCCTGGCGGCCCTTCACACCGGGGGCGAAGAGGTGCGCGCCTGCCCGATCGTGGTTGCCGCGGATCACCACGGCGGCCACCCTTCCGGCCGCCCCCTCCCCGTCATCGACGTCTTCGCGGCGCGGCGCGAGCGCGCCCGGGAACTGGGACGCTCGGCGGGCTTCCGGGCTCCCCGCCCCTCGCGGTCGACGAACCGGCTCGACGCCCTGGCGCTGCACCGCATCTGGGGCCCGCTCGTCTTCGCGGGCGTGGTGACGCTCGTGTTTCAGGCCATCTTCGCCTGGGCGGTGCCGCTCATGGACGGTACCGAAGCCGTCATCGCCACGTCGGGCGAGGCCCTCGCCGGCGTGCTGCCCGAGAGCTGGTTCCGTTCCATGCTGATCGACGGGGTATGGGCGGGGGTGGGGTCGGTGCTGGTCTTCCTCCCCCAGATCCTCATCCTCTTCTTCTTCATCGCCATCCTGGAGGACTCGGGGTACATGGCGCGCGCGGCGGTGATCGCCGACCGCCTCATGCACCGGGTGGGCCTGCAGGGCAAGTCCTTTCTCCCCCTTCTCTCCGCCTACGCGTGCGCGATCCCCGCCATCATGTCCGCACGCACCGTCGAGGACGAACGGGACCGCATCGCCACCATCTTCATCACGCCGTTCATGACCTGCTCGGCGCGGCTTCCGGTGTACGCGCTGCTCATCGCGGCCTTCGTCCCCGCGGGGCCGCTGCTGGGGCCGTTCCTGGGACGGCGGGCGGCCGTGCTGATCGGCCTCTACGCGCTCGGGCTGGTGGCCGCGATCGGCACGGCGGCGCTGCTCAAGCGCACCCTGCTGCGGGGCCGGGCGCTTCCGTTCGTGATGGAGCTTCCCCCCTACCGGTGGCCGAGCGCCCGGTCGATCGGCGTGCGCCTGCTGGACCGCACCAAGATCTTCCTCAGGCGCGCCGGGAAGATCATCCTGGCCGTGACCGTGGTGCTCTGGGTGCTGACACAGTTTCCCCGGACGGGGGGGGGCGCGCCACCGGAGATAGGGGATAGCGCACTCGGCCGCATCGGCCAGGTCGTCGAGCCGGTCATCGAGCCGCTCGGCTTCGACTGGCGCATCGGGATCGGTCTCGTCACCTCGCTGGCCGCGCGGGAGGTGATCGTGGGGACGCTGGGCACCATCTACGGGGTGGAGGCGGAGGACGGCGAGGACCTCGAACTGCGCGCGGCCCTGCAGCGGGATCTCGACTTCGGGGCCGCGGTGGCGCTGCTCGTCTTCTTCGTGTTCGCGCTCCAGTGCATGTCCACCGTGGCCGTGATGCGGCGCGAGACGGGGGGATGGCGGTGGCCGGCCCTGCAGTTCGGCTACATGCTGGCCCTGGCCTACGCGGGCGCGTGGGCCGCCAAC
>CAZTOF010000083.1:0-4109 GCA_964615515.1 uncultured Gemmatimonadaceae bacterium | reverse complement strand
ATGGGAGACTAATTCGACGGAGGGAGGGTGGCTCGTGTCAAGCGGGGAACGGCACCTCAACCGGTGCTCGGGCGGGCTTGAGCGCCGGTGCCGGCCCGTGGAAGAAGTCCCCCCGGGACATTCACCCTCCCGGTGCCCGGGCGGCTTTGTCCACGGACTGCTACGCTGTCGGCAGCACCTCCCCGTACTCCTTCCGGTCCCGGTGCCACGTATACAACGCAGCCACGATCCCCGCCACGATCGCCCCGATCGCCGCGGAACCCGTTGGCATCACGGTTTCCGCGCTCCCCCCTGCGACGAAGAAGGCGAAGGCGGCGATCGCGACCAGCGTTCCCAGGATCGGGAGGTCCCACCAGCGTGTCTCTTCTTCCAGTTCCCGGGCCTTGCGTTCGATCCGGGCGATCGCGCGCTCGTTGAGGCCGGGAGCGACTTCGGCTTCGGGATCCAGGGCGAAGCGGGCCCCCTGATGGATCTGCCAGTCCAGCCAGCACGAAGGACAGCTCTTCAGGTGTTCGACAACCTCGGGGTCGGCAACCGGCGGTTTCGCGCGCGTGAGCGCAATGGGGTCGGGGCAGGTCATACGCTGTACTCTTTCATCAACTCTCGAAGTTTGCGAATGGCGTGACGCAGGTTGGACCGTACCGTCGCTCTCCGGGTTCCCAGCATTCGAGCCACCTCCGCAGTGCCGTATCCCCTGATGTGGATCAAGGTGAACGTCACTTCCTGCTTCTCCGGCAGCTGGGCCAGGGCAAGGCGGAGGTCGTCCATGAAGTCCTTGCGGTCCATGAGGATGGACGGATCTTCGAGCACCGCTCCGGCGTCGTCCAGTGCGAGCACTTCGGTGGCGTGGCGCTCGGCCGCCGTCTCCCGGGCCAGCCGAGCCTTCCCCCGGTCGTAGCAGAAACGGTGCGCGATCCGGTTGATCCATCCGCCCAGTTCGCCCCTGGCCGAATACTGTGCCCTCCGCTCCCACAGGCGTACCGTGATCTCCTGAAACAGCTCTTCCCGGTCGTGAGCGCTACGGGTGTGGGCAGCGGCGATGACCTTGATGAGCGGCCCGAAGTGTTGCAGGACGGCCCGGAACGTGTCGGAGTCGCCGCGGCGGAAGGCGTCGAGGTCGATGCCCGGGGCGACTTCGTCGTCTCTGTCCACTCCGGCCTCCCGTACGGTGGACAGGCGCGGGAACAGGGCGGCAATGGCTCGTGCGGCGAGCCGTCCGAAACCAGCCAATGGGTGCGGCCGCGCTGCATTCGCGACAGAGGTCATCCGCGCCTCCTGCGAATCAGGTAACACAGCAGCAACGCCTCCGTCAATGGCAAAGCCAGCGGGGCCCAAGCGCTCACGACTCCCGATCTGAGGGTGCCGTCGCGCAGGAAGGGTTCGATCGGGGACGCGAGCATCACGCACATGAAGAACGCGATCCCACCGAGCACACCGATGGCGACCCGGGCGTTGCCGCGGGATCGGCGGCGGAGGTCGGCGGTCAACTGGGCGGTCAAAACGCCGAGGAGGACGTTGAGGAGTCCGAAGACGCCCATGGCAGCCGGCTGGTGCAGGCGCCACCGGAGGACATTCGGCGGGTGCCGTTCCGGAGCCTCGACGCTCAAGGTGTACTCTTCCGGCGGATTCGCTTCCACGTAGCGGAGGTTTCGGAGAACACCGGTCGGGGTGTCGGCTCCAAACCGGATGCTCTCGGAGGTTGCCGACCCGGAACTGATCCGATCCCGGTAGCTGGCCATCGGGGTCACCCAGTCAACCAGTCCGTAGGACAGGACGCCGAGTAACAGGGCGAGAGACAAGGCGACTCTAATCAGGAGGCGTAAACGTCCGAACTCCTCCGCCAGCCCCACTCCGGTCGCAAACAGCAGGAACGGAAGCACGAAGCCCAGGTTGGCGCTGGTGTAGGTGACCCACGACAGGACGGAGTCCAGCCCGCTGCCCCAGGACCCGCTCAGCCCCCACAGCATCCTTCCGACGACCAGCAACGCCAACCACAGCAGGGTGGGTCTCAGGATCCGTCCGATCCGGCCGTTGGGTCGGGTCGACTCGCGGATGCGGCTCTCCTCGTCGGAGTCGTTCACGCCGTTCACTTCCGCACCGGATTCCGGCAATCTCGATCTACCTTGCAGTTCCACGTGACCCAACAGCATCGCTTGCAGCAGTACGCTTCCGGGCCCTGACCGCGGCAGCAATCGAAGATCTGGGCGTCGACATTCCTCTGACTCGTCGGTGGAGTGCTCAGGATCGCTCCCAACAGCAGATTCACCAGAATGAGTCCCATCGTGATCGCGCGCAATTCCTTTCTCCTTGTCGCTGGAGTTTCCAGTCCCGACCGCGGATCGATCGGTCCTTCACCAATATTGACGGCTCCCGGGCCCAAAACGTGCAATCCGGCACTCTCCGACCGCGATCCCAGCCCCCACAGGAAGCCTCTGAGCCACTCCCGGAAGATCGGCGGAAACCGGAATGCGCGCCCCCACACGCTTTGCACGATCCGGCGCCGGGATCCGTCAAGCTTCCTGTAGAGGGGCCGGCATCCGGCGCGCGCCCCCCGGTTCTCACTGCAAGGAGGCATCGAATGGCTCACCGTCGAACTCATCAGTCGATCCTGAAATGGACAGCCGCTGCCCGGCGTTTCCCCCGGACGAGGCAACGGGGCCGCATCCTCATGGCAACCCTGGCTCTGCTGGCAGTCGCCCAGATGGCCGCGATCGGAAAGCGGATGGTCGGTAGCGCAACTCGCGAGGCGGAAATCGCTACGGGCCACGATTTGTCGGCCGTGTCGCTGCGACGGGCGAATGGCACGCTGGTCGGCCTCGCCGATGGACACCGCACGCTGCTGCTCGTCTTCGACCCGGAATGTGCCCACTCCCGGCAGGTGGCGGAAGATTGGCGGAAGTGGCTGGGGACCACGGGGGACGATGGCGTTCGGGTTCTCGCCCTTTCAGCCGGTTCGCCTGCTTCGGCCGCCGCCTACGCGCGGGAGCAGCAGTGGCACGTTGAAGTGGCGTCCATCGCCGGCGCGCCGCCGGCCGAAACGGAGTCCACTCCCTGACCCGACGCGCGCCCTGGGTCTTCGCAGTAGGTGGCGATGGCCGAGTGCTTGCCAGCGGGCACGGCCGGAAGCTCGCGGAGGTGGGTTCGGCCCCCGCGGCGGACAGGCCGTGAGAGACCGCTTTGCACGATTCGGGGTCGAGCGTCGTCAGTATGGGTAGAGGCGAGGTCCTCGCGTCCCGGCGGGACGGGATGAGACCGCAGCGAACGGAAGCGATGAGATCGCGGAGGAGAGAGTAGAATGGCCAGAGTGGGGAAACGCCGGATGAGCGCACCCGGTCCCGACCGGGTGGAAGATGTTGCTGAGCGGGCGACGGGATCTGCGGAGTTGCCTGACGAACAGCGAGAAGCGGGCACCTCGAGGGGAGATGGACCACTGTCGGGGCGGATGAGTGAAAAGCCGGATGCGACCTCGCGGGTCACGGAATGGATCACCAGATTCCGCGCGGCAATGGTTGCGATCGCAATGGGCCAGGGGGTGGACGTGGATACTGCCGAAGACGTGGTCCAGCGGGCCTCGATGGCTGCCGTTTCCGCTACGAGAAAGAACCCGGAGCAAGTGCTCGTGATTGCTTCACCGCGCGGTTGGCTGGCCAGGTTCGTAAAGTACGAGGCGCGCAACGTCGTCAGACGGCGGCAACGCCGCAGCGAGATCCTGGGGAACAACACATGGGAGATCCTCGAGCGCCTGTCACCTCGCAACGGTTGCGGCTGCGGTGTGGAAGTCCAGGTCACCCAGGCTGTTCGCGTGGCTTGCCAGGTCCTTAGCGACCGGCAGTTCCAAGTCTTGTGTCGCGTCCTGCTCCTCGGGATGACCGATGAGCAGGTGGCTGCGGACCTCAGAATCGCAAGGCCGACCGTGCGGAGGCAACAGTTTTCGAGGTTCGCGACACTCTATGGTACGAAACGTTGGATACCACAAGTCCAGCGCTACACTCCATACCTTGCCTGTGAAAGGAGCAAGAGAATGAAGAACCGGATCGGCCTACTGCTCGTACTGATTGCGGTTGGACTCATGACCCCGGGAGGGCTCTTCACCTGTCGTGGTGGGTGGG
>CAZTOF010000082.1:0-9125 GCA_964615515.1 uncultured Gemmatimonadaceae bacterium | reverse complement strand
CATGCACCCCCTTCCCGCCAGCGACGAAAAGGTCCCCCCCGCCACGATGATGTGATCCAGAATCGGGATCCCGATCTGCTCCCCGGCCGCACTCAACTGGCGCGTCACGTTGAGGTCCTCGGCCGAGGGCTCGGGGTTCCCCGAGGGATGGTTGTGCACCAGGATGAGCGCCGCGGCCCGGAGCACGATGGCGTCGCGAAACACCTCGCGCGGATGGATGAGCGACGCGTCCAGGATGCCCCGGGTGACCTGGCGCTGGCAGATGGGCCCGTTCTGGGAGTTGAGGAGGAGCACATGGAACTCCTCGTGGGCGAGGTGCGCCAGGGTGGGCGCGAAGATGTCGTGGACATCGGCGGGACCCGTGATGGGCTCCTCCCGGCTCGAGCGTGCGGATCCGACCCTCCTGCCGAGTTCGATGGCCGCCACGATCCGGGAAGCGACGGCCGGACCGATCCCCGGGATCTCGACCAGCCGCCCGGGATCCATCTGTGCCAGGTCGCGCAGGTAGCCGCCGGAGAGGCCGAGCACCTGTTCCGCCAAGCCCCGCGCGGAAAGCGATCCGCTCCCCGAGCCGATCACGAGCGCCAGCAGCTCGTGCTCCGAGGGCGGGCCGGGGCCGAAGCGCTGCAGCCGCTCCCGCGGCCGTGCCTCGGGGGGGTGCGGCCCGGTCAGCCCAGCCGTCCGTGGCATTTCTTGTACTTCTTTCCGCTCCCGCAGGGACAGGGAGCATTGCGGCCCGGCGCCTTGGCGACCGTCACCGGCGCCTTCGGCCTCGCCTCGCCCCGGTTGGTCGCGAGCCGGCTGACGTCGGTGCCCGCACCCGCCGGACCGGGGCCGCCGGGACCCATTCGGGCCGGTCCCGCGACCGGACCCTTGCGCGCCGTCGCGGCGATGCCCATCGAATCCACCGCCTGCCGGGCCGGCTGCCGGGGCCCGGTGGCGGGCCCGCCCGACTCCGGCATGCCCGGTGCGCGCAGACCGCCACCCACCGTGTCGGCGGGGCCGGAGT
This sequence comes from uncultured Gemmatimonadaceae bacterium, assembly GCA_964615515.1. Lineage (GTDB taxonomy): Bacteria > Gemmatimonadota > Gemmatimonadetes > Longimicrobiales > Gaopeijiaceae > Bin94. The sequence continues at coordinate 8,116 of CAZTOF010000082.1, read as the reverse complement.
AGGAGAGCCGCCTCTGTCGCTGCAGGCGCATCGGCGGGCGCTGCTCGAGCCGCACCCGGAAGAACTGCTGCGTCACCGTGCGGCGCAGGTCGTCCATGAGACCCACGAACATCTCGTAGGCTTCCTTCTTGTACTCGACCAGCGGGTCCTTCTGCCCCCAGCCCCTGAAGCCGATCGACGCCTTCAGGTGGTCCAGGTCGTAGAGGTGGTCCTTCCACTTCCCGTCGATGGAGGAGAGGAGGATGAAGTTCATCACCCGTTCGGCGTGTTCATCGAAGGACCCGACCTTTCGCTCGAAGGACTCGTGTACGGCTTCCTCGGCCACGCGGAGCACCTCTTCGCGATCCAGCTCGTCCGGGTCGTCCTCGTCCTCGATGGCCGGAAGCACCGTGTGGAGGTCGAGCAGCATTCGCTGCCTGAGGCCCCCGATCTCGATCCCCTCCGCCAGCTCCGACTCGGGAAGGTGGTCCTCGAAGACGCTCTCCATGGTGTGGTGGATCATCTCCCGGATCTCACCCTTGAGGTCCTCGCCACCCTCCAGCGCGAAGAGGCGCAGGTCGTAGATCACCTCGCGCTGCTGGTTCATCACGTCGTCGTAGTCCAGCAGCCGTTTGCGGGCCTCGAAGTTGTTGCCCTCGACGCGCTTCTGGGCCCGGCCGATCGAGCGCGTGACCAGCGGGTGCGTGATGACCTCGCCCTCCTCGGCGCCCATCCGGTCCATGGCGCTCGCGATCCGTTCCATGCCTCCGAAGAGGCGCATCAGGTCGTCTTCCAGGGAGAGGAAGAACTGCGACGCGCCCGGATCTCCCTGCCGCCCCGCCCGGCCCCGCAGCTGGCGGTCGATGCGGCGGGCCTCGTGCCGCTCGGACCCCAGGATGTGCAGCCCGCCGATCTCGATGACGTGGTCGTCGGGCTTGTCTACCAGTTCCTCGTACCGGGTGGGGTCGGTGGCCGCCAGGAGCTCCAGTTCCAGTCCCCTTTCCCGCGCCCATGCGACCGTGCGCCCGTCGGTCACGCCGGGCCCGAGTTTGATGTCGGTGCCGCGGCCCGCCATGTTCGTCGCGATCGTCACCGCCCCGGGACGGCCCGCCTCGGCCACGATCTCCGACTCGCGCTTGTGCTGCTTGGCGTTCAGCACGTTGTGGCCGATCCGCCGCCGCCTGAGCATGCGCGACAGCGTCTCCGACACCTCGACGTTCGTGGTTCCCACCAGGATGGGGAGCTCGAGCCGGTTGAGGCGCTCGATCTCGTCCATGATGGCGGTGTATTTCTCCCGCTTGGTGCGGAAGATGAGGTCGTCGCGATCGTCCCGGGCGATGGGGCGGTTGGTGGGAATCACCGAGACGTCCAGGTTGTAGATCTGGTGGAACTCGGTCTCCTCGGTCTCCGCCGTGCCCGTCATCCCCGCGAGCTTCTCGTACATGCGGAAGTAGTTCTGGATGGTGATGGTGGCCAGCGTCTGCGTCTCGCCGCGGATCTCCACCCCCTCCTTGGCCTCGACCGCCTGGTGCAGACCGTCGCTCCAGCGCCGCCCCGGCATCTGGCGCCCGGTGAACTCGTCCACGATGACGATGGCGCCGTTCTCGCCGATGATGTAGCGCTCGTCCCTGTGGAAGAGGGTGTACGCCTTGAGCAGCTGGTGGATCACATGGATCCGCTGCGACTTGTCGGCGTACTGCGCCTCCAGCTCGGCCACCCGGTCCCGCTTCTCATCGACGGATAGCGTCTCGTCCTCCTGGATCTCGCCCACGACCTCCGACAGGTCCGGCACCACGAAGGCCTGCGGGTCGCCAGGCGACAGTTCGTCGAGCCCGGCGTCCGACAGGTGGACGTTGCTGCCCTTCTCGTCCATGGCGAAGAGGAGCAGTTCGTCGACTTCGTGCAGACGCTTCTCCCGCATGTAGTCACCCTCGACCTTCTCGACGAGCTTGACCACCGAGGGCTGGTCGGCGAACAGCTTCATGAGGCGCTTGTTCCTGGGGCCTCCGCGCTTGGCCGCCAGGAGCTTCTCGCCCGCGATGTACTCCTCCCCCTCCTCCTCCGACTCGAGCCCCTTCACGGCCTCGGCGACCAGCCGGTTCACCATGCGGGTCTGCTTGCGGTACAGCGCCCCCACCGCCGGGGCCATCTGCTTGAAGGGAGTGGACGTGTCGCGGCTGACCGGCCCGGAGATGATCAGCGGCGTGCGCGCCTCGTCGATCAGGATCGAGTCGACCTCGTCAATGATCGCGTAGTGGTGCCCCCGCTGCACCCGCTGTTCCAGCGTGTGCACCATGTTGTCGCGCAGGTAGTCGAAGCCGAATTCGTTGTTGGTCCCGTAGGTGATGTCGGCGTTGTAGGCGGCCCGGCGCTCGGGCGATCCCGGGTCGTGCAGGTCGATGCAGTCCACCGTGAGGCCCAGCAGGGTGTAGATGGCCCCCATCCACTCCGCGTCGCGCTGGGCCAGGTAGGAGTTCACCGTGACCAGGTGGGCGCCCCGGCCGGCCAGCGCGTTCAGGTAGAGCGGCATGGTGGCGACCAGCGTCTTCCCCTCGCCCGTGGCCATCTCGGCGGCGCGTCCCCGGTGGAGCTGCGCGGCTCCGATCAGCTGGACGTCGTAGGGAATCATGTCCCACTCCAGCCTGTGGTCCGTGACCGTCACCTCCCGGCCCATGAGCCGGCGGCACGCCTCCTTCACGACCGCGAACGCCTCGGGGAGGATCTCCTCCAGGACCTCGGCGAGTTCGCTCTTGTACCTTTCCTCCAGCTTGCCGACCTCGAGGGAGAGGTCCTCCCGCACCCCCGGATCCGTGGCCGTGCGCTTGCGCGCCCGCAGCTCCTCGATCCCGGTCAGGGTCGCGTCGGTGCGATCGGTGATGGTCGCCCTGAACTGGTCGGTCTTCGCCCGAAGCTCCTCGGTCGAGAGCGACTCCATCTCGGCGTAGAACTCGTTGATCTCGCCGACGAGCGGACCCAGCCGCCTGACTTCGCGACCGTGTCTCGACCCGGCGATCTTCTTGAAGATTCCCTTGATCATTCTACAGTTCGGCGCCCCCCGGTGCCGGGAGGATCCGCCCTTTCAGGTTTGTCGGCCCGCCCCCGGCAGCCCGCGGAGGGAATTCCCGCCGCTTTGGGGCACCGTGGGATCCGGGCCGGGTGGCTTCGCTCGACCTTCTACGATGTAACAAAAACATTACAATATGTCAGGTGTAGTTTACATTCCCGTCAGAGGTCCCGGTAGAGTCGTTCCCTCTCCATAATGGACATGACGCGGGGCACCACCATATCTGAAACGGACTTTCCGCCGACGATCCGGCTTCGGATCCGCGACGACGAGATGTCGACCGGCGTCACACGGACGACACGCGCCCCGGCAAGTTCCGCTGTCCGGGGCGGCACCGACCCCGCCCGCCGGATGGCCACCGGTTCCGCCAGTTCGCCAATGGCTTCCGGTTCCTTCCAGGACGCGAATCCGGCCAGCAGGTCCGGCCCGAGGATCAGGAACAGCGACCACCCGGGATGGCTCGCCCTCAGGCTCCGGAGCGTGTCAACGGTGTACGAAACGCCTTCGCGCTCAAGTTCCACGTCGCACAACGCGAACCTCGGATCGTCTCCGATGGCAGCTTCGACCATCCGTCTCCGCACCGCCGGCGGCGTGATCCGCCGACCCTGCTTGTGGGGCGGGATTCTCGCAGGCACCCAGAGCACGCGGTCCAGTGCGACCGCCTCCGCAACCTCCGCGGCCACGATCGAATGACCGACATGGGGTGGGTCGAAGGTGCCGCCGAAGACCCCTACCCGCCGGCCGGCGACCATTCGGGTGGCAAGCCGCGGGCGGGCGGCGCACGGCTCCTGACCGTCGAGACCGTGTCGCCCCTCGCGGCGGCATCGAGCGCCCTGGCTTCGGGAGAGTCCGGGTATGTGCGCATGAGCCTGGCCCGGGTCTCCGCCCGCTGGTCGTCCCATCCCCAGTTTTCGTAGACCTCGATCAGGCGAGAGAGAGCCCGGGGCGCGGCCTCGGTATCGGGAAACTCCTCCAGCAGCAGGCGGAAGACGTGTTCGGCCGACTCGTAGAGCTTGTGCCGGAAGTAATGCTGGCCTATTTCGAACGCGTGTTCGCCGAGCCTGTTGTGCATCTCCGTGGCCACGACCGCCGCCGAATCCCCGATCGGCCTGCCGAAGAAGTCGCCCGCAACCTGCCGGCATGTATTGCGCGCCTGAACGGTGTACTGCTGGTCGCGTTGCGGATGAGGGGACATGGCGGCGTACGAGCGGCACAGTCCCATCCACGCGCTCGAAGTACGCTCATGGTCAGGGTACACCTGCACGATTCGCGTGTACTCGCCGACGGCACTCAGGTACTCGTCGTCCTCGAAGAAGGCGAGGGCCAGGTAGTGGCGCGCCTCCACCGCCTGTTCGAAACCCGGGAAGTTCAGGACCAGCCGCTCGAATGCGCGGCGGGCCTCGTTCCAGTCACCTTGACTGAAGGCACGCTGGCCGTGTTCGTAGAGCTGCTCCGGCGTCCAGCCGGCATACGGCGGCGCCGTCGAACACGCCGTACCGAGCAGTCCGACCAGCAGCCCGTGGACGAATCCGCGATTCCTGTCGCGGGGCGACACGGCACCCCCGGCGACCGGGCGGCTCAGCATGGACCCTCTCCGCCCTCGCCGAACCTGATTTCGTCGATACGGTCCAGCGCACGGCCGGCCAGGGCTCCAAAACCGGCGCCCCCCGCCGACGACACCGCGCGGTAGGCTTCCAGTGCGGCGGCGCATTCCCCGAGCTCCGCCAGGATCTCGGCCTTGTCGAAATAGGCCTGCGGAAGGTCGGTTCTCGGTTCCCTCAGCCCCAGGACCACGTCGAGGTACTCGAGGGCCTCCGCCACCGCGCCCTGCTCCCTGCGTTCCCTGGAAAGCTGGAACGAGCACCGCCCTACGTGCCACCGCGCCTCGCCCCGGCGCCGTGGCGCCAGCGTCCGGAACCGGTCGAAGTAGACGAGCGCGCCCTCGCAGTCGCCGATTTCCTTGTGGGCCAGCGCGGTTTCGAAGATGATGTCGGGATTGGTCGGATCGGTCCCGAGGGCCCTGAGGTACAGCGGTCGGGCGCGGGCGTTCTGGCCCGTTTCGTTGTAGTGGCGGGCCAGGGGAAGCGCCAAACCCTCCACGACGATCCCGGGGCGGAAGTGCTGGGCCGCCTCCATCGCGGACGCCATTCCGTAGCTGTCGCCGTTCGCCTGCACCCGCCTGGCGAGAGCGACGAGGTCGGATACCGCCTGGTCGGCGTGGAGGCTGTCCTGCAGGGTGGCTTCCTCGTAGAGGGCTTTGGCCTCGTCGACGCGGCCCAGGACGGCGTAGGCGTGGGCTGCGCGCACGACGCCCGCGGTCCCCGGATCCTCGCGGAGCAGGGACAGGCGGTATTCGGCGAGCGCCTCTTCGTAGTTCCCGCGCGCGAATGCGCGGTCCCCCCGCAGTCGTGCGGTCTCCTCCGCCGGGTCGGTGCCGCACCCGGGAAGGGGAAGCTGAAGAAACACCGCCAAGGCCGGCGTCAGGCGCCGGAGCGACGCGGTCTTCATGTGCTCTCCAGTCATCATGCCCCCTCGACCATCCCCCTGAAATAAGGGATCGTCCTTCTGACGCCTTCGCGCAAGCCGATGGTTGGCGCCCAACCCAGTTCCCGCCGGGCGGCCGAGATGTCGGGCCGCCGCACTGCGGGATCGTCCGGAGGCAGCGGCCGGAAGACCGGTGACACCGAACTTCCCGTCTCCTCCATGACCAGGGTGGCCAGTTCGAGGATCGTGCATTCGTCCGGATTCCCCACGTTGGTCGGAGCGACGCGCGGGGAGTGGAAGAGGCGGACGATCCCCTCCACCTGGTCGTCCACATGGCAGAACGAACGGGTCTGCGAGCCGGTTCCGTAGATGGTCATCGCCTCCCCACGCAACCCCTGAACGATGAAGTTGGATACCACGCGACCGTCCTTCGGCCGCATCCGGGTGCCGTAGGTGTTGAAGATCCTGACGATGCGCGTGTCCAGCCCGTGGGCCCGGTGGTAGCCCATCGTCATGGCTTCGGCGTAGCGCTTGGCCTCGTCGTACATGCTCCTCGGGCCGACCGGGTTGACGTTGCCCCAGTAGTCCTCCGGCTGGGGGTGAACCAGGGGGTCGCCGTAGACCTCCGAGGTGGACGCCAGCAGGTACCGGGCCCGGTGGCGCCGGGCGAGGCCGAGCGTGTTGTGTGTCCCGAGTCCCCCGACCTTGAGCGTCTGAATGGGCAGCTCGGTGTAGTCGACCGGACTTGCGGGCGAGGCGAAGTGGAGGACGCCGTCCACCGCGGATTCCAGGAAGAGGGGTTTGGAGACATCGTGTTCGATCAGATCGAAGCTCGGTTCGCGTTCCAGGTGCGCCAGGTTCCCGCCGGAGCCGGTCAGGAAGTTGTCCACGCCGACGACCTCGTACCCGTCCGCCAGGAACCGGTCCGCCAGGTGCGAACCGAGGAACCCCGCCACGCCGGTGATCAGGACTCGATCCGGCACGGCTGCTAGCAGCCCTCCGGAGTAACGGGAGGGCGCCCGATGGAATGGTATTCGAAGCCGTGCGCCCGCATCGCCCCGGGTGAATACAGGTTTCGCCCGTCGAAGATAACGGGCTGCGCGAGCAGCGTTCGCATGCGGGCGAAGTCCGGGTGGCGATACGGGTTCCACTCGGTGTGGATGAACAGGGCGTCGGCACCCTCCAGGACATCGTAGTTGTGTTCGCGGTACTCGATGGCGTCGCCGAGGACTCGCCGCGCCTCGCGCACCGCCACCGGGTCGTGGGCGACCACCCGCGCACCCCGCTCCAGCAGAGCGCGTATCGTGACCAGGCTGGGGGCCTCGCGCATGTCGTCGGTGTTCGGCTTGAAGGACAGCCCCCACAGGGCGAAGGTCCGGTCCCGCAGACTCTCTCCGAAGCGCTCGACGGCCAGTTCGGCGAGCAGCCGCTTCTGGCCTTCGTTGACGCGTTCCACCGCGTCCAGGATGGAAGCGTCGAGTTCCAGTTCTCTCATGGTGCCGGCAAGCGCCTTGACGTCCTTGGGAAAGCACGATCCCCCGTACCCCGCGCCGGGAAAGAGGTAGGTCGGTCCGATGCGCCGGTCGGAACCGATGCCGAGCCGCACCATGTCCACGTCGGCACCCGCGCGCAGGCACAGCCGGCTGACCATGTTCATGAAGCTGATCCGGGTGGCGAGCATCGCGTTGGCCGCGTACTTGGTGATTTCGGCGGAAGCCACGTCCATCACCAGGATCTCGTTGCCCGTACGCACGAAGGGCGCGTAGAGATCCCGCAGTATCCGGGCGGCCCCCGGATCGTCGACGCCCAGAACCACGCGGTCGGGTTTCCTGAAGTCGCTGACCGCGGCGCCTTCCTTGAGGAATTCGGGGTTGGCGCAGATGTGGACCGGGTGCGCCGTCTCGGCCTCGATCGCGTCGCGAACCAGCCGCGCGGTCCCCACGGGCACCGTACTCTTCGTGATCACGATGCGCTCGCCGTCCATCGCGCGACCGATGTCGCGGGCGGCGGCCAGCACGTACTGCAGGTCCGCCGAGCCGTCTTCGTCCGGAGGGGTCCCCACGGCGATGAAGACGACGAGCGAATCGCGAACGGCCCGCGTCACGTCGGTGGTGAAGGTCAGGCGCCCCTCCTCCAGATTCCGCGCCACGAGCCCGTCCAGACCCGGCTCGAAGAACGGAATCCTCCCCCGTTTCAGCGCCTCGACCTTCCCTTCCAGAATATCCACGCAGACCACGTCGTTGCCCGTCTCGGCCAGACAGGCACCCGTGGTCAGTCCCACGTATCCGCTTCCCACGACGGCGATCTTCACCCTGGCAGTCCCGTGGACAAAGCCCCGCGAGCACCGAGAGCGGCGAGGCGCCGGGCCGGCAAGGCGCGACGAAGGGGGAATAGCAGCGCTATTCGCCCGAGGAGCAACGCAGAGCGCAGCGGTCCAGCCCGGATGCTTCGCCGCTCGAATGCCGGGGGGATTTTGTCCACGGGCTGCTACGGGCTGCAAGCGCGTCACCCCTTCACGATCCAGCGCTGCGGACGGGCGGTGCGCCCGGACGCGGCAACCGACGCGGTCACGTTTCTCGCGTCGACGAG
>CAZTOF010000081.1:0-5003 GCA_964615515.1 uncultured Gemmatimonadaceae bacterium | reverse complement strand
GGTCATCGCCACCTCGACCCCCGGCACGCGTTCGGTGGGGTGCATGTCGACGGGGATGCCGCGCCCGTCGTCGTCGACGCTGACGATGTTGTCCGGGCGGATGACCACGCTCACCGAGGAGCAGTGCCCCGCCATCGCTTCGTCCACGCTGTTGTCCACCACTTCGTACACCAGGTGGTGCAATCCCCTGGCCGAGGTGGACCCGATGTACATGCCGGGCCGCTTGCGAACCGCTTCGAGGCCCTTGAGGACCTGTATCCGTCTGGAGGTGTAGCCTCCGCCCTTGTTATCCGTGCCCATTGGGTCGCCCCGCAGATCGTTTGAGGTTTTCAGTCGTCTCCGCCAGCCGGAAGCGGATGCGCCCGATCGGCGGACCCGTTCCGCGGGCGTTCACCCGCTCCAGAATCAGACCGCTCATCATTGTCAGCTCCGTGTTCCAGGCGCTCGAGAGCACTTCCACCACGAGCGTTTCCCCGCGCACCTCGACGGCGCGGGTCACCTGGCTGACCCGCGGCCCGACGGCATCGGCCCACTCGTCCATGGCCCGAAGCCGCGCAAGCGAGTCTCCGAGTCCCGTATCGTCCAGATACCCGCCGAGCACCTCGGCCAGGGGCACGAGCCGGTCGCCGCCGCTCCGCGAGTCGCGCTCGGTGTGCGCCCGGCCCGTCACGCTTCGATCACCCCTTCCCGGATACGCCAGCGCTCCAGCGAAGGTCCCCTGAGCCGCGCGTCGGACTCCTTGGGCGCCGTGAGGATGACCTGCCCCGTGCCCTCCTCGCGCAGCAGCGACATGACCCGCAGGGAGCGACCCTCGTCCAGCTCCGCGAAGGCGTCGTCGAGGAGGAGGATCGGATCGGTGTGTTGCCGGCGCCGGATGGTGGCGGCTTCGGTGAGGCGCAGTGCCAGGGCGGCCGTGCGGCGCTGCCCCCCCGATCCGTACCTCCGGGCCGCAAGGGCCCTGCCCCGTGACGCGATCGTGAAGAGAAGTTCATCCCGGTGCGGCCCGACGGTTGTGACGCCCCGCCGGAGATCCGTCTCCCGGCTCTCGTGCAGGCGCGCCGCAAACCGCTCGCCGATCTCCTCTTCTTCGGCCCCGAACGCCGGCTCGCCGTCTTGCCGGTCCCGCCCGCCACGCCCCAGGTCGGGCCGGTAGACCAGGCCCACCGGGTCGCGCGCCGAGATGGCCGTGCAGTACGTCTCGAAGGCGCCGGACCAGGCAGTGGCCCATTCGTGGCGGAGGTGCGTGACCCGCGCCCCGTGCACGACGAGCCCCTGATCCCAGGCTCGCACCGCCGTCGTCGGGGCATTCGCCCTCAGCGCCGCGTTGCGCTGCGCGAGAGCCTTCCTGTAACGCGAAAGAGCCTCCACGTATCCGTTTCCGTCGAGGGACAGCACGATGTCCAGAAAGCGGCGCCGCACATGCGGTCCGCCGGTCACCAGCTCCACGTCCGACGGGGAGAACACGACAGCCCCCAGCCGGCCCAGCGCGGCCGAGATTCGCAGCGCTTCGCTTCCGTCCACCGATACCTTCTTCCTCCTCCGCTTCCGATCGAAAGCCGCAGACACCGTCGCCGGCCTGTCCCCGTCCACGAACCCCTTCAGGTGAAAGACATCCTCCGAGAACGCGGCCAGTTCACCGTCGCCCGCACCCCGGAAGGAACGGAAGCTCTCCAGGTAGTAGATCGCTTCGAGGAGATTCGTCTTCCCGTGGGCATTGTCGCCGACGACCGCGACCCCTTCCGGAGGAAAGAGCAACTCCTGGACCCCCAGGTTGCGGAAGTGACGCAGTTCCAGTTTCCTCAAGACCACGAAGCGTATGGCAACCGCAAACGGGAGATCCCAGACATGCTTTAATATAACGGAATCGGTGGGAATCGGGTCCCGGAAACCGCCGCGGGAGGGGTCTGTCGGCGGTTGGTGAAGGCTGGCTTCCCACCGCTCCCGGGAGCCCGCAGACAGAACCCCACGGCATTCGACGGGCGATGCATCCGGGCTGGACGCTGACGCTCTGCGTTGCTCTTCGGGCGAATAGCGCTGCCATTCCTCCTTCAAAGCGCCTTGCCATCCCGGCGCCCCGCCGCTCCCGGTGCTCGCGGGACTCTGTCCACGGACTCCTCAGGCGCCGCGGAAGACCGCCTTTCGCTTCTCCAGGAAGGCCGCCATGCCCTCCTTCATGTCGTCGGTGGAGGCGAGGAGCCCGAAGAGCGTGGCTTCGAATTCCAGCGCGTGGTCCATGGTGCTCTCGACGGCGCCGTAGAGCGACGCCAGCGCCATCCGCACGGCCACCGGCGCGTTCGCGGCGATCCGCCCCGCCACCTTTCCCGCGCGGTCCATGAGCTCGCCGTGCGGCACCACCGCGTTCGCGAGCCCGATCTCCGCCGCGCGCTTCCCGTCGATCATGTCCCCGGTGAGGATAAGCTCGGCGGCGCGGCCCAGTCCCACCAGCCGCGCCAGCCGCACGGTTCCCCCGTAACCCGGGATGATCCCGAGCCCGACTTCCGGCAGACCGAAGCGGGCGCGTTCGCTCGCGACCCTCAGGTGGCAGGCGAGGGCGAGTTCGCAGCCACCGCCGAGCGCGTACCCCCCCACGGCCGCGATCACCGGTTTCGGAAAGCGCTCGATCCGCCGCAGCACCTCCTGGCCGGCCCGGCTCACCTCCGTTCCTGTGAGGGTCCCCATTTCGGCAAGCACCCCGATGTCCGCGCCGGCCACGAACGCCTTGTCCCCCGCTCCCGTGAGGATGACCGCCCGCACGTCCGCGCCGGCTTCGAGGCCGGCGAACGCCGCATCGATTTCCGCGATCACCTCCGGGTTCAGCGCGTTCAGCTTCGCCTGCCGGTCGATCGTGACCGTGGCGACCGCACCGGAGACCTCGGTCCTGACGTATCTGTCTTCAGCCATGTCGCAGTGTTCCCATCTGGTTGGATTCAGGTTCGTCCCGCTACTCCCCATGCAAGCCCCGGTGTCCCCCGGGAGTCCGTGGATGGATCCGCGCGAGCGGCGAGGCCCCGGGGGGGTTCCACGGGCTCCCAGGCTGCGGGCAAGGCGGCTCGCCGGCACCGGGAAGCTAGTGTCATGTTCCCGAAATGTCTCGGCTGTTCGAGCACCGATGCATCCTGGACCGCTACACCCACTCGTCCCCGGGTGCAACGCCGGGCGAGAGTAGCGGAGAAGGCGGTCTCCGCTTACCTTCCTGTGGCCGTCCGCCCGGGGGCAACCCGCGCGTCCGTCCGCGCGTCCGCCAGGGGACATCGGATCCCCGGGCGAAAAACGGGGGAGAACGAAGCGGAGGCATCGAGCGGCCGGTCCGAGTCCGCCACAACCGTCGAGTATCGAGGAATACATGGCACGATCTCTCAACAAGGTGACCCTGATCGGCAACGCCGGCGTCGACCCCGACGTGAGGACAACGGCATCCGGCGCGCGGGTCGCCAAGCTGTCGCTGGCGACCAGCCGTTCCTTCCCGGACCGCTCGGGACAGCAGCAGGAGCGGACCGACTGGCACCGCCTCACCTTCTTCGGCCGTCTGGCGGATGTCGTGGAGCAGTGGGTCAAGAAGGGTGACCGGCTGTTCGTGGAGGGCCGGATCGAGTATTCCCAGACTCAGGACGACCGCGGCGGCACCCGGTACTGGACCGATATCGTCGTGAACGAGATGATCATGCTGGGGTCGGGGGGAGCGGGCCGTGCAGCCCCCGCAGCCGAGGGCCAGGAGGGTGGCTACCGCCCGGCCGCGCCGGCGGCACCCATCAATGAACCCGACGACGACCTGCCCTTCTGACAGCGGCGAACGGGCGACTCAGCGAGGACATAGGCTCTTGGCCAACGACGCAATCGAAATGGAGGGCACCGTAACCGAGGTGCTACCCAACGCGAACTTCCGGGTGAAGCTCGAAAACGGCCATGAGATCCTGGCATATCTGTCCGGAAAGATGCGGAAATTCTACATCCGCGTACTCGCTGGAGACCGTGTCAAAGTCGAAATGTCTCCCTACGATCTGACCCGGGGCAGGGTGACGTACCGCTACAAGTAGGTGGCGGCGGGGCAACACCGAATACTGCCGGCCCCCCTCATGGTTCGCGGTGGCCGCGGGGATTCAATCACGGACCGCCGGATTCACTCCTCCGACTTCCAGAGGCCCATGAGGTACGGATCGAACCTTGCCGGATCCTCCAGGTACTGGGCGGTCCACGATTCGTATTCGGGCAGTTTCAGCCGATCGCGGATCTTGCCGGTAGCCAGGCGGATCGCGTCATTGTAGGAATTCGGCGCCACCTGGTTGGCTTCCCGGGCCTGGGCCTCAGCGAGGGCGAATATCTCCTCGGGAGACAGGGACAGAAGGGCGTCCGCCACTCGAGCCGAGCAGTAGTCCCGGTATTTTGCCCGAAGTACGGATTCTCCGTCGCGATCCGGCATCGTCTCCTCGCGTCTGGCGCATGGGTTTCGACCAACATACGGAGATACACAACCGTTTACCAGACTTGGGCACCGGGCAGGACCTGCCGAACAACGACCTGACCGTCCGACCTGGAGTTCGGATAGTGCTTGCGCCCCGTATTGGTGATTCCCCAGATTGGTTGCATGACCGGGCCGACGGGCCTGGATAGACCCGCGCGATCGAAGCGGTCGAGCCCGGATCATCGCCGGTCGAATGTCGGGAGTGCTCGTCCAGGGGCTGCGCCGGGGAAGCCGTGACCTCCTGTGTCCGGGTTCTTGCCGTTGCCATGCGAGAGGAGCGCACATGATGGTAGTCGAGTCGATGCTTCCGTGGACCCGCCGACCCGCGTTCGGCCTCGCAGTCGCGGCCCCGGCCCTGCTCGGCGGGTGCGGCACCGAGCCGCGCGTTCCGGCAACCGTCGCGGTCGCTCCCGAATCTGCGACGCTCCTCTGGTTCGACGAAACCGTCGAGTTGACCGCCACCGTGCGGGACCGGGATGGCCAGACCATGCCGGCCGTGACGATCACCTGGACTTCGGGGGACGAGTCGGTGGTGAGCGTGGAC
>CAZTOF010000080.1:0-2443 GCA_964615515.1 uncultured Gemmatimonadaceae bacterium | reverse complement strand
CCCCCGCCGCGGCGGGGGAGCGCGCCCCTGTCCTGTCCATTCCCTTTCCTCCTGCCATCGTGCAACTCTCTGACTCGCCCTACTCTAATCATTTTACCCTCCCGCGTCTCCCCCCACGTTGGCAGATAGGGCTCATGGTGGCCAATCTGAAGCGTCTTGAGCTGATCCCTTGGGATCGAATACAAGAGCACACTTCGGCGACCGAGCTGGATAACGGACAAGAGGCGTTTCAGCGGATCGCCTCCACGGACAGCCCTTTCCGTGAGATGGTTGTCTGGGCCTACCTGCGGATCACTGGTCGTCCGGGAGTACCGGAAATCGATGTCGATGGTTGGGTCGACCACATCGTCGAATACCTCAACACGGGCGAGCAGGCATGAGGGCAATCGATCTATTCTGCGGTGCCGGCGGATTGACGCTGGGCCTACGCCGTGCCGGGTGGGACGTCGTCGCTGGGATTGACGTGGACGATGCCGTGGGAGCGACCTATGAGAGCAACAACTCCGAAGCCGCATTCATGCCCGCCGATCTGCGTTCCGTCACCGTCGAAGATATCCGTATCCTGGCAGGCACGACGCCGAGTAATGAGTTACTCCTGGCAGGCTGCGCCCCGTGCCAGCCCTTTTCCAAACAGCGCCGGGGCGGCCCTCGGAATCGCGGGGAAGCCACGTTGCTGGGGCAGTTCGCCCGGCTCGTCAAGGAGTTGGAACCGAAAGTCGTCCTTATGGAGAACGTGCCGGGCATCACCGCGGTTCCTGGATTCAGTTCCTTCCGGAGATTCCTCAAGAACCTTCACGAATGCGGGTACGAGTGCGACCAACAGGTCCTAAATGCGCGCGACTTCGGCGTGCCGCAGCATCGTCGCCGATACGTGTTGTTGGCCGCCCGCGACTCTTCGGTTGCGTTGCCATCTCCCGTCAAAGATGCGGCGTCCGACGAGCCGACGGTTCGGAAAACCATCAAGCGGTTCCCTGCACTAGACGCTGGAGAGGACGACCCGTCTGTTCCCAATCACTACGCCGCAAGACTATCCGCACGGAACCTACAGAGGATCCGAGCGACTCCTGTCAACGGCGGCAGCCGCCGTGATTGGCCGGAGGAACTGGAACTGGCCTGTCACCGAAAGACCCTCGGATTCAGCGACGTTTACGGACGCATGTGGTGGGATCGGGTGGCTCCGACCCTGACCAGCCGCTGCAACAGTCTCTCGAACGGACGATTCGGTCATCCCGAGCAGAATCGGGCAATCAGCCTCCGCGAGGCTGCCGCGCTTCAGACGTTTCCCGACGACTACGAGTTCTTCGGAGCCAAGAACCGCATTGCCGGCTGGATCGGCAACGCCGTACCCGTTTCGTTCGGGGAAGCGTTGGGGAGGGCGGCCATGACGGCCGCCGTGTGATGATTGCGGCGCCAATCCGCATCGGCGATTCCAGCCGACAACGGGCCGTCCCCCGAGCGAAGCGCCAACATGGCGCGGATTCGCTCCCAGGATACGCAGCCGGAGGTGACAGTGAGACGCCTGCTGTTTTCACTCGGCTACCGCTACCGGCTCCATCGGCGCGATCTACCCGGGTCTCCCGACATTTGCTTCCCCAGTCGGAAGAAGGTGGTCTTCGTCCACGGGTGCTTCTGGCACCGCCATGATGGTTGCGCCCGCACGAGCACGCCGAAAACGCGTACATCGTATTGGGAAGACAAGTTTCGCAAGAATGTCGTGCGGGACCGCAGGAACCTGCTCGACCTCGCCGCTCTCGGCTGGGACGCAATGGTAGTCTGGGAGTGCGAGACTAGAGATCTGGAACGACTGGCAGCGCGCCTCGCTCGATTCCTGGATGGCAACACGAGATCCGTTTAGCTTGCAGGGATCATCGTCAAGAGCAATCGGTGTTCCCGTGTTCCGCGTACAGGCTCTAGGGCTCCCGAGAAGAGCCCCTCTTCTCCCCCACTGTTGGCGGGGGCCAGCACCTCACTGGTCCGACTGGTTTACGACCGCTTCTAGGCGAGCAAGCTGCTCATCCCACCACCTTATTGCTTCCCGATACACGTCTCGCGCATCCTCGCCAACCCCGAAGCCCTCCTCCGTCGGCCGATACAGGTTTTCGTCGAGGGTGTCTGTGGTGTACCCGGCTTCCGAGTCACCAACGACGACAGCCACTTCCGACGAGTCCAGCACGTTCATTCGATACTCCTTCAGGATGTTGTTTCGCTCCCTCTCGATGAACTCTCGGAAGATGAGGTGCTCGGGCTGCTGCTTGGACTTCCAACTCCCGTACGCCGCTTTGATCGCATCACGTGCCTCGGGGATCTGGAGTTGCCCCGCTATGGCGGACACCTTTCCATTTGGGTGAACCAAAGGAGGTGAGCCATGGCTGGAAGAAGGCGAGGGCGGTATCCGCCCGAGTTCAAGGAGCGGATCGTCGAGCTGGCGAGGGCGGGTCGTAGT
>CAZTOF010000079.1:0-4403 GCA_964615515.1 uncultured Gemmatimonadaceae bacterium | reverse complement strand
TCGTGGGCGCCGAGGTGGTGCTTCCCCGCCGCCCGGCGGCGAAGCCGGACGTGACCGCGCGCGATCTGCCGGATCAGCCCGCGTCGGTGCGCGATCTGGCGTTCCTGGCGCTGCCCGGGACAGCGGTCGGGGAGGTGCTCGGCGCTGCCCGCAAGGCCGCCGGGAAGCTGCTCGAGACGGTGGAAGTCTTCGATCTCTACCGGGGTGACGACTTGCCGGCCGGGACGTGTTCGGTGGCGTTGCGCTTGCGCTTTCGCGCCCGGGGACGAACCCTGACGGACAGGGAAGTCGACAAGGCGTGTCGTCGCGTGCTCAGAAGAGTCAAGGAGGAGACCGGTGTCGAACCGAGGAGCTGACCAGTCGGCCGCTGCTCCACTCCCGGGAGTGGACTCTCTGGAGAAGGCGATCGACCTTGCGATCCTCGAGGTCCGGGCCGCGAGGGAACGCGCCGGCGAAGCGGAAGAACGCGCCGAGCGGAGCGCTGCGATGCTGCGCCAGTTCGTTGAGGGAAACGAAGACCCGGGGGCGCTTTCCCGTCGGGTGGCGGCACTCGAAGCCGAGAACGAGGATCTCCGTGGGCGGATTGAGCGGGGCCGTGAAGCGATCGACCGCGTACTGGCCGGTTTGCGCTTTCTGGAGAACCGTCAATGAACGACTCGACCCACGCATCGAGGACCACCGTCCGGGTGGAGATCGCGGGTGAGACGTACACGTTGCGCACCGATGCGGACGAGGCGTATACGCGCCGTTGCGCGGCGTTCGTGGACGAACGGATGCGCGCGATCGGCGGACAGTCCGGCCTCGGTCCGAAGAAGACCGCCATCATGGCGGCACTTTCCCTGTCCGACGATCTGTTGCAAATGCGGGAGGGGTTCCGCAACCAGGCCGAAAGGCTCGCGGGGCGTCTTGAGGACGCTCTGGCGGACGCCTCGCCCGGGGAGGAATAGCAGTCCGCGGAAGCATGTCCCCGGCATTTTCCGTCAAACTCCACCGCCCGGGACGGAAGTTTCGGCCCCCGGGGTGGCCGCTTGCGGCCATGAGAGTTCGGTGAGACAACACCGGTCGGCACGGTGGGTTTTCCACCCGCGACAAAGCGAGACTTGAGGGCGATCCAAACCGGTCGCTTGCGCGAAGTTCATCGTGCGGCCTAGTTTCCTTCAAATCCAGGAACGCCCTGCGGGCTGGATCGGCAGGCGCTTCCCAAATCGACTAGCGTTGCCGGGCTCGGGTCCGGTCTTGGAGAAAGTACATGGATCCGCTGGGTGGCATTCTCCCGGCGGTCGGTGCGGTTGTCGCCGCGATTCTGGGGTACTGGTTGGGGAGGAGCCGGGAGCGGACCCGGCAGCGCAAAGAGAAGGAAGCGGCGAAAGACGAAGCCTCGCTGATCCGCAAACGGGCGCAGGAGGAAGCCGAAAACCTGCACCGCGCCGCCGAGTTGCGCGCCAAGGAGACGAGGTTTCGCCTCAGGGAAGCCTGGGAAGAGGAGGAAGGCCGCCGCCGCGAAGAGGTCGAGCGGGGTGAGAGAAGGCTGCTGCAGCGCTCGGAGGCCGCGGATCGGAAGTCGGACCAGCTCGACCGGCGGCTGGAAGGGCTCGACGAGCGTGCCCGCGCATTGGAGGAGAGAGGGCGGACGCTGAAGGCCGGCGAGCGGGAGGTGGCGAAGCGGCTGACCGAGGTGGAGCGCACCCGGGCCGAAGCCCATGCGCGGTTGCAGAACATGGCGGGCATCACGGCCGCGGAGGCGAAGGACCAGCTCGTCGACGAACTCGAGGACGAGGCCCGGGCCGAAGCCGCCAACCGGTTGCGCGAGATCCGGGAGGAGGCCCAGCGCACCGCCGACCGCGAAGCGAAGAAGCTCGTGGCCATGGCCATCCAGCGCATGGCCGCCGAAGAGGCCGCCCAGCTCACCGTTTCGGTCGTACAACTGCCCTCGGACGAGATGAAGGGCCGGATCATCGGCCGGGAAGGGCGCAACATCCGGGCCTTCGAGCAGGCCACCGGGATCGACGTCATCATCGATGACACCCCCGAGGCGGTCGTCCTCTCGGGGTACAACCCCGTGCGCCGGGAGATTGCCCGGGTCGCCCTCGCGAAGCTGATCGAGGACGGCCGGATCCACCCGGGCCGGATAGAGGAGACGGTGGCCAAGAGCACGGCCGAGGTGGAGGAGGATATGCGGGAGGCGGCCGAGGAGGTGCTGTACGGACTCGGGATCCACAACGTGCATCCCGAAGTCGTCAAGGTGCTCGGACGCATGAAGTTCCGGACCTCCTACGGCCAGAACCAACTCGCTCATTCCCGCGAGGTGGCCCTGCTGGCGGGGAGCATGGCCGCCGAGATGGGGCTCGACGTGCAGATGACTCGGCGGGCCGGGCTGTTGCACGATGTGGGCAAGGGGCTCACTCACGAACAGGAACTCAGCCATGTGGAGCTGGGCTACCGCCTCTGCAAGCGTCACAAGGAGCCCGACCTGGTCCTGAACGCCATCCGCGCCCACCACGACGAAGAGCCCCACCGATACCCGGAAGCGTGGCTGGTGACGGCGGCGGACGCGATCAGCGGGGCCCGCCCGGGGGCCCGGCGAGAGATGTTCGAGGGATACGTCAAGCGCCTCGAAAAGCTGGAGGAGATCGCCACGGAGCACCCGGGCGTCGAGCGCTGTTTCGCGATCCAGGCGGGCCGCGAACTCAGGGTCATGGTGCAGCCCGAAAGGGTGTCCGACGAGGACATGGCCCGGATCTCGGAGGCGGTGGCCCGCAAGATCGAGGGCGAACTCCAGTATCCCGGTCAGATCAAGGTGGTCGTGATCCGGGAGACGCGGGCCATCGACTTCGCGCGCTAGCGGCCCGTGCATGAGCCCGCGCAACTTCAACCTCTGACGAGCCGGCAGCCCGCCGGGCTTCGGCCGCAACCCCCACGCGGGACAGGAGACTCATGTCCGCAAGAATCATCTCGGGGAAGGACATCGCCCGCACCATCCGGGACGAATTGAACGAACAGGTGGCGGCCCTGGCGAAGGAGGGGCTTGTGCCCGGCCTGGCGACGGTGCTCGCGGGCGACGACCCGGCCAGCCGGCTCTACGTGGGAATGAAGAACCGGGCGGCCGCCGAGGCGGGGATCCACTCGCGACAGGTCACTCTGCCCGCATCGGCGGGCGAGGCCGAGCTTCTCGAACTGATCGCGGATCTGAACGCCGACCCGGCGATACACGGCATCCTGGTCCAGCTGCCGCTTCCACGGCAGATCGACGAATCCAAGGTCCTGCTGGCGATAGACCCCGACAAGGACGTCGACGGGTTCCATCCCGTGAACGTGGGACGCCTCGCCACGGGCGACCCCGATGTGCTGGCCCCGTGTACGCCGCGGGGGGTCATCGAGATGCTGCTCAGGAGCGGCGTGGACCCGTCGGGAAAGCATGTCGTCGTGGTGGGCCGGTCGAACATCGTGGGCAAGCCCATGGCGCTCCTGCTTCTGCGCCGCTCTCCCGGCGGAAACGCGACCGTGAGCGTCGCGCACAGCCGTACGCGTGACCTGGGGGCGCTCACCCGCGGCGCCGATGTGCTTGTCGTGGCGGTGGGGCGTCCGAACACGATCACGAGGGAAATGGTCAAGCCCGGCGTGACGATCATCGACGTGGGCACGAACCGGGTCGACGACCCCAGCCGGGAGCGCGGCTACCGCGTCGTGGGCGACGTCGACTTCGAGGGCGTGAGCGAGGTGGCCGCGGCGATCACGCCGGTACCGGGCGGGGTGGGCCCCATGACGATTGCCATGCTGCTCGCGAACACGGTCGAAGCCGCGATCCGGCTGCGGAAGGCGGGGCGGTGAGCGACCTGACGCTCGACCTCTTCGCGAACGCGAACCCGGGGGCGGATCGGTCCCTCGAGCCGCGCCCTCCTCCCGGGCCGCGCGTGTGGACCGTGCGCCAGATCAACCGGGCCGCGCGCCTTCTGCTGGAGGAGAGCCTTCCGCGCCTGTGGGTCGGGGGCGAAGTCACGAACTTCCGCCGCCAGCGCTCCGGCCACTGCTACTTCACCCTCAAGGACGAATCGGCCCGGCTCCCCTGCGTCATGTTCCGGCGCGAAGCCGCTCGCCTCCCGGCGGATCCGGAGGAGGGAATGACCTTGCGCGCGTTCGGAGGGCTGACCCTCTACGAGGCCAGGGGTGCGTATCAACTCGTGGTCACGAGGCTGGAGACCACGCGCGAAGGGGGCATGTGGAAGCTGGCCTTCGACAGGCTCCGCGTCCGGCTGGACGCCGAAGGCCTCACCGACCCGGCGCGCAAACGGCCGCTCCCCGCCTTTCCCGCCACCGTGGGAATCGTCACCTCGCCGACGGGCGCCGCGCTGCGGGACATCGTGGCGGTGATCGCCCGCCGGGCGCCCTGGTTGTGCCTACTGGTG
>CAZTOF010000078.1:0-4278 GCA_964615515.1 uncultured Gemmatimonadaceae bacterium | reverse complement strand
GTCCTGTTGCTGTGGGGTGGAGTGGACGCCCAGGGTGTTCCCCACCTCGACCCCGCCTTCGTGCTCGACGGCTCGCCCTCCTCCCCCGGGTCCGGAGGCCCGTACCGGATCGCCGGACGCGACGAGAACGGCGGCGACCTGTTCTCACACCGATTCGAGATGCCCGAGGTGGCCGACGGGGATGGCAGCTCCTCGTTCGTCTTCACCTTGCCGGCGCGGGAGGAATGGGCCAACCGGTTGGCGAGCATCACGTTGTCCGGCCCCGGCGGATCCTTCACCCTGGATCGGGACAGCGACCTGCCCATGGCAATTCTGCGCAACCCCGAGAGCGGGCGGATTCGCCGGTTCGTGCGTGACCTGCCCCCGGGGCCCGCCGGGCTCGATGAAGCGGAGCGACTGGCGGCCGAGACCGGCTTCGAGCTGTCCTTCAGCCGCGGGATTCCGGATCCGGCAGAGTGGCGGCGGTGATGCGAAGCGTTGGCGCCGCGGTTGATCGAGTTGCGGAGGCGGGGATAGCTTCAGTGGCATCACCCCAGTCGCCAGGAGGGACAAAGCCGATGAAAGTTCCACTTTATTCCATCGCCTCCGCCGCGCTCCTCACCTCCACGGCGCTGGCTGCGTGCCGCGACCCCGTGACGACGGAGGTTCCCGCAGAAATCGAGGTGATTTCCGGGGCGGACCAGCGCGCCGTTCAGGGACTCTCGCTGGAAGAACCGGTCGTCGTCCGGGTCCTCGACGAAGACGGGCTACCCGTTGACGACTTCAAACTCAATGTCGCGCCCGCCCCGGGACACGGTCAGGTCGACTCGGCGTCGGCCACGGACAACGACGGCAGAGCGAGCATCTTCTGGAAGCTGGGCCCCGATCCGGGTATCCAGACACTGCGGATCTCCGCGGGCAACGCCACCGACTCCGTCTCGGCCGAAGCGCTGGACCTCGAAGCCGAGTTGAACATTCTCTTTGCCTCCGCGACGCAGGCCGAAATCGACAGGATCAGCGCGGACTGGGCCGCGCGCGACGTTTCTGCCGCGGGCGTCAGGGTCGAACTGTCCGAGACGCTTTCGCTATCGGGCACCCCCACCGATCTGCGCATCATTTCGCACGTGGTGGGGGGAGCGCGCCACTACGGGGCGATCGTCGTGCCGCAGGGGGCCGCCGAGAAGAGCCTCCATGTCGCAACGTACCTGCACGGCGGCGACGGCGGCGTTTCGGTGGCCGATCTCCAGTTCGTCGGCTCCGCGCTCGGTGAACTGAAGGACAGCTTCGTCTACGTGGTCCCGTCTTTCCGCAGCGAAGCGCTGAGGCACGGGGGGCGGTCCTGGATTTCGGAAGGCGCCTCGAGTCACTGGAACTACGATGTGGACGACGCGATCGCGCTCGTGAACGTTGCCTTCGAGACAACGCCCGAGGCCAGACCCGGAAGCTACAGCATCATCGGGGGCAGCCGGGGGGCAGGGGTTGCACTGCTTTCCGGGGTCCGTGACGACCGCATCGAGAGGATCGTCGCCTTCTTCGGCCCGACCGACTTCTTCGACACCTGGGTGCGGGAAATCGTGCGCGAAGCGGCGCTGCGCATGCCGCGCAACCTGACCGGCGTCGCCCACCTCGACTCGACCATCGTCCAGCCCTTCATTCGGGGAGAGCTCACGCGCGCCGAGGTGCGCTTGGAACTCGTGCTCCGCTCATCCGTCCTCTACGCGGCCGACCTGCCGTCCGTCCAGCTCCATCACGGCACGCTGGACCAGGTGGTTTCCGTGTCGCAGGCCGAGTCGCTCATCCGGACGATGGAAGCGCTGGGGCGCGGACCGCCCGACTTCGAGGCCTACATCTACGAGGGCGGCGGGCACGACTTCCTGACGCTGCAGAGGGCGGTCGAGCGCGCCGTGGAATTCATTTCGCGGGTGCTGGGGGGGCAGTAGGGGGACCCACGGACGGAATCCCCCCACGGCACCAACCCGGCCACGGACCCCTACCCCCGAACCCGCACCGTCACGAGATCGTTGGCCTGGTACTGGCGATGCTTCACCGAAGACGCGTAGTGCCCGAGCAGGCGAAGTGACATCTCCCGCGCGTCCGCGGGCGCCGCGTTCTCGCGGATGAGGGCCATCTGCTCCTCCAGGTTGGTCCCCTGCGGCGCGGCCAGAAACTCGATCACCGCATCGTTCCCGTCGCTGCGCGCGGCCACGCGGAGCCTGCGCAGGCCCCCCGCTTCACCGCCGCGCTCGACGAGGCTCATCAGGGTCTCCTCACCTGCGGAACACAAGCGCCCGGTCGCCTCGTCGTCCCACTTCATGCGGGCCGCGAATTCGTGCAGGAACTCCGAGAGCACCCGCCGGACACCCGCGTCCAGCGACATCTCGATGTTGCCGCGCCGAGGCCACCACTTTCCCAACGTCACGGCCCGCGTTCCCTACCGGGAACCCTTGACCCGCACCGTCAGCAGGTCGATCGCGTGGTACTGGCGATGGCTCACCGACGACGCGTAGTGCCGCAGCAGGCGCAGGGACAGTTCCCGGCCGGTGACGGGCGTGTCACGGTCCCGAATGAGCCCCATCTGCTCCTCGAGATTGGTCCCCTGGGGCACCGCGATGAACTCCATCTCGGCCGCTTCGCCATCACGCCGGACGGCCACCCGCAACTGCCGGCCGACGGCGTCCTTCGACTCCTCGCCCTGGCGGACAAGGCTCATGAACGCCTCCTCCGCCGCGGAACAGAGCCGGTCCGTCGACTCGGCGCTCCACTTCATCCGGCTCGCGAACTCCCGTAGAAAGGCGTCGAGCCGGGGGCGCACGCCGACCTCGAGTTCCATGTCGATGTTCTGCCGGCCGGACCTCCATTTCCCCCAGCCGAAGAAGAGGGTCACGAGGGTGTAGAGGACCACTACGAGAACCCCGATACCGACCGCGAGCCAGACCAGGCCGACGTTTCCGGAAGTGCCGCTGTCCTGGGCCAGAAGACGGCCCGCATTGTCGAAGAGGTAGATGGCAGGACTCCCGGTTCGGATCCGGCACTGCGGCGCGCTACACCGGCTCGACGTTGGCCGACGGGGTGATGCAGGACCGAGTGCAGGGGATCGGTTGGGCGCCATTCTACACAAGGGCGCGGCGGCGGACAAGGGCCAGGACGGCATTGCCCACGGGCCGGGAGTCAGCGCAGGAGCTCCTCCAGGCGGATGCGCTCACCGGTGCGGCCGTCGCGATATTTCACAATGACGGGCGCCTGCAGCGACAGCTTCCACTCGCGGCCGATCCCGGTCCCGATGGGCCTCGACCCGGGGACCACGACGGCGCCCTCGGGAATCACCAGGGGTGCGTCTCCCGTGGCCCGCAGCACCTCTCCCCGCACGATGTCGAACACCGGGGTCGAACGGGTCAGGATGACGCCCGCGCCCAGCACCGCCCCCCGCTTGACGATCGCACCCTCGTAGACGCCGCAGTTGCCGCCGACGAGCACCTCGTCCTCGACGATCACGGGCAGCGCCCCGACCGGCTCGAGGACGCCGCCGATCTGCGCCGCCGCGCTGATGTGGCAGCGGCGGCCGACCTGGGCGCAGCTCCCGACCAGGGCGTGCGAGTCGATCATGGTGTCGTCGCCGACCCACGCGCCGACGTTGACGTACATGGGGGGCATGCAGGTAACGCCGCGCCCCAGGTACGCGCCCTCGCGCACGGCCGAGCCGCCCGGCACCACGCGCGTGCCGCCGCCCGGGGGGGAGGCCTTCGGCGGGAAGGTGGACTTGTCGGCGAAGTGGAAGAGGCCCTCGCCGAGGTCGTAACGAGCCAGGGTGCCGAGGCGGAATCCCAGCAGGATCCCGCGCTTGACCCATGCGTTGACACGCCATCCGTGCTCGGAGGCGGGGTCGGGCTGGGCGGCGCGGATCTCGCCGCGGCCCAACAGGTCGCGGAACTCGGCGAAGAGGTCGTGGTCGCCGTCCCGGGGGGCCGGGCGCGCGAAGGCTTCGTCGATGCGCCGGGCGATCATGCCGCCACCCCACGGCGCCGCTCGGCGTTGGTCCTCGGGTGAACAACGCCGCTACCGCCTTCCGCTGACGACGGTCAGTCCCGGGAACCGGCGCCGCATGAGGAAACTGTTGCGAGCGCTGGGGCTGGTGGGTTAGAAGTCCCGTGGATCGATCCGCGCGATCACCGGAACCCGGCCGCCGGCCGCCTCCACGACGAGTTCCGCCACCCGCACCTTCTCCCGGCGCGTCAACGTCACGCTCTCGCCGGTGGTTCCGCACGGCACCAGGAAGTGGACTCCGGCCTCGATCTGGCGCCG
>CAZTOF010000077.1:0-2211 GCA_964615515.1 uncultured Gemmatimonadaceae bacterium | reverse complement strand
CATTAGAAGGGGGAGGGGGTTCTTCCGCCAACACCCTCCCGTCCGTTGACAGATTCCCGGACAGATACTCCCCTGAATCTGTCACAAGCCCGTGGGGAGTCGAGAAGGCGGTCAGGGACGCGAACCCGGGAATCGACCTGGAACGCGGGAACCTGCGCGCCGGTCCGTCCGGGGTTCCGAACCGGCGCGCAGGTTCCGGGCTATTGTCTGCGTGCGTTGCCGGGGGAGCTCAGACCGATCTCCACCAGGTGAATGTAGGGTATCCCTGCGTCCGACTCGTGGTAGTCAAACAGGTAGCATGACTCGGATCCGTCCTTGTACGCAAACAGGCCGACCGGCCTGTCGTAGCCACCGCTGCGGGCGACCGTTCCTCCGGTCACCGGATCCACCAGGTCGAGCCAGAACCGGTCCGGCGTGCGCCAGACGATCCACAAACCGCGATCGTCCAGCTTGGCGTCGACGATCGATGACGGGCGGTCCGCGTTACCGGCATGACGGTCGAATTCCTCCACCATGCGATCGTACACCTTCCAGGTTGTGTCGCCGGCCTCCAGGTCCCAGCGAGTCAACCGGTTGGCATGTGGGTTCTCCACGACCCACAGCGATCCGGCGTCCCCCGTGATGTCCCAGGTGTTCCACTCCTGATCGCCGTGCACCGGGCCCTGCCCGCCAAACGATATCATCTCACCCGAGAGGGTCAGCACATGGATCGGATGGCCCGCGGAGGCGGGCGTCGGGACGATCCCCGGGAACGCCACGTCTCCCGACTCCAGGACATGGCTCTCGGCACGCTCCGCCGCAAAGCGGTCCACGCGAACGACCTCGAAATCGTAGTCGAGCACGGTGCGGCCCCTCCAGTCGAAAACGTGGAAGTGCCCGGATCCCACATTGACATGGCTGGTAGCCAGATACTCTCCCGGACCCTCGCCTGAACGCCCAAACGTGCGAAGGAAGGTACCGGCCGAGTCGAAGACGGAAACCTCCGGAAACCGATAGATGGAAACCAGAATCCGGCCCAGACGATCCACTGCGACGCGAGTAGCTGAACCGATCACCTCCAGCCCGGGCCCGTCCAGCCCACCAAGCGTCAACACCGTATCCAGGGTGACAACGCAGGACGGGCAGTCCAGCTCGTCGCCCGGCACCCTGATGGTATCCTGGGCGGAAGACGAAGACGCGGCTACCGCATGCATCATTACCCAGCCTATCACAATGCGAACGCGGGCAGACTGAAGGAACGACGGGCTGGTGGCCCCGCCGGAATCGGGGTCTACCCCACGACGGCTGGAGATTCCAAGGGCCGGTTTGCAGGGGATTGCTTCGGCCATTCACTGAGGGTCCGCGAGCTCGGAAGCTGCCACCTGCAAGGTGTTCATCATCGCACGACCTACCGGAACGTGTCCCACGATGATCTTTCCGTCACAGCCGGGTATCTGCAAGGCTTGCCGACTCTCTACAACCACAACCGAAGACTCGTCAACCAAGCCGGCCAGGTAGGTAACGTCCTCCCGGTCGACCGCATCGATAACGTCTTCCGCGAGCCTCATTTGCTTCTTGCCGCATGGGTCATGGTGATCGTCGCACCTGCCCGCCTCAGCGGGAAAGTGCCATCCGCCAGGTTCCTCGGCCGGCCCTTGCGAATTCCACCAATCCACGGCCCAGTGCTCCCAACTATCCTCGCCCACCTCCCACTCGTCGCAAGCACCACACATCTCTTGCGGCACTGCGGTCACGGGCCGCTCAATGAAGGGAGGTCCCGCCGGGTTCGGGATCGCGATGGTCGCTACGAGCGCCTGGGTCGCCAGCAACAGCGCCGTCGAAGTGAAGGGTATCCAGTTCGTCATCTTGTACGCCTCCTCGTTGAGAGAATGTAAGCATCGGCAACTAGCCGCCGCCTCGTGGAGCGGCAGATTCCCGATTGTCTCCCTTCCCGGCTCATCCGGGAAGGACCTTGACTAAACGTCCGGTCGACCGTAGTCGGCCCGAGTCGACAGCCGACTTGTACTTCGCACAGCAACTATCGTGCCAACATCCTTCGATCCTGCCGCAATTCACGAGAACACGCTGTAAGTCATTCCTGAACAGGATCTTACGGATGCGGGCAGACCCTGTGCTCTTCCCGTCGGAACCGAACCCGAAGTGTCGGACTGTTGTCGGGGCCGACAACAGTCCGACAGTCGAATCATCGCAGAAGGCGTTCGCTCCGGGGAC
>CAZTOF010000076.1:0-2510 GCA_964615515.1 uncultured Gemmatimonadaceae bacterium | reverse complement strand
CCTTCATGTCGCGGCGCAGGCGGGCGGGAGTGCCGCCGTCGTCGAATCGTTGCTGGAGGCCGGGGGGGAGGTCGATGTCCGGGACGACGCCGGGCGCACACCCCTCCACGTGAGTGTACTCCGGTACTACTCCGACTACCGGCCGGCTGGGGCTCCGGCCATCCTGGCGGCGTTGCGCGAGGCGGGGGCGGATGTCAATGCCCGGGACACCGCCGGCATGACCCCGCTGCATCATGCGTCCCGTTACGGCGACTCCGTAGACGTGGCCGCGCTTCTGGAGGCGGGTGCCGATGTGACCGCCCGCGACCGGAGCGGCAACACGCCCCTGCACGACATTTCCGGGTGGGACGTGGGGATCGCGACGTCGCTCATACGCGGCGGTGCCGACCCGAACGCCCGCAACGACGCGGGGGAGACCCTGCTGGAGCTGGCCCTGCGGAAGAACCGCCGGCCCCTCGTCTACCGGCTCCTCGAACTGGGGGCGGATCCGGGCGAACTGGAGATCCCGGGGCCGGACACCGATCCCGGCCCCTGCGAGCGGCTCGACGCCGACTTCGTCAGCGTTGCTCCCGCGGAGAGCCTGCTGGGGTGTATCGAACTCGGAGCGGATGTGAACGCTCGTGATGACCGCGGCAGGACGCTCCTGGACGCCGGTGCGGACATCAACTCCCCGGACCATGAGGGTGCAACGCCCCTTCATCTCGCCGCGGAGATGTCGGTTTCGCGGTATCTCGATCGGTTCCGCCACACTGACCGAGCCGCGCGCGCGGACCGGCGCGCGGACCGGATTGACATGGTATCGGCGTTCCTACAGGCGGGCGCGGACGTGGATGCACGGAACGGCGACGGGGAGACACCCCTCGCTCTGGCGGCGGCGACCGCGCGTCCCGGTGTGGGTCCCGGGGTGGCGGTGGCACTGGTTGAGGCCGGCGCCGACATCAACGCCAGCGCCGAATCCGGCCGGACGCCCCTGCATCGGGCGGCCGGCGCGCGGGGCGACCATGTCGAGCTGGTCTCGCTTCTGGTCCGTGCCGGGGCGGCCGTGGACGCGCGCGACGACGGCGGCCGAACTCCGTTGCACGAGGCTGTCCGCTCCAATAGTCCCGGCGTCTTCAACAAGCTGATCCGGCTGGGGGCCGACCCCACGCTCGCCGACGACAGCGGCAGGGTGCCGGATCCGGCGAGTTGCCGCAGATGGAACACCGGCGTCTTCTTCGGCACTGCCACGGCGGACGTCGTTGGCGATTGCATGCTCCGGGGCGCAGATGCCACCGGAGTTGTCGAGACGCTGTCATGGGGCTATGACGCCGGGTCGACCGCGCTGCACATGGCGTCGATGTGGACCGCCGACCCGGCCGTGATCTCCGTATTGGTCGGCGCCGGCGCCGATGTGGACGGACGTGACGACAGCAACCATCCTCCTCTGCACGCGGCTGCCCGTCACAACCCCTACCCCGATGTCGTGTCGGCGTTGCTCGATGCCGGGGCGGATGTGAACGCCTGGGCGACGGGAGTCTCCGTTGACTACGGGTGGGACTGGACGACGATGCATGAGGCGGCCAGGAACCCGAATCCGGCCGTAGTCGCCTATCTGCTGGAGGCCGGCGCGAATCCGAACGCCCGCGGGACCCACGGCGAGTCGCCGCTTCATGTGGCCGCCCGCAAAAGCCGGAACCCCGCGGTGATCGCCACGCTGCTCGGGGGTGGAGCCGATGTGAACGCACGGAGAAACGGGGGCAGGACGCCGCTGCACGAGGCGGCTCAGAGCAACAGCAACCCCGCCGTGCTCGCGACGCTGCTGGACGCGGGGGCGGATGTGAACGCCTGGGGCGTGGACTGGAGCACCATCGGGGGCATGTCCATGGAATGGGAACGCCGCTCGATCCTGCACGCTGCCGCCCAGTGGAACGGTAGTCCGGAGTTCGTGTCGCTCCTGGTTGAAGCCGGGGCCGATGTGAACGCACGAATGAAATCGGGAAGCACGCCCTTGCACCTGGCGGCCCGGCACAACATGAACCCCGCCGCGATCGAGGCGCTGGTGAGCGGAGGCGCCGACCTCGGGGCGCGCGACGGTGACGGCCGCACGCCCCTGCACCTGGCCGCCCTCGACAATCCCGCCTTCTTTCCGATGCTATTGAGGCTCGGCGCGGATCCGGGCGTGCCCGACGACAAGGGGGAGACGCCGCTGGACCTGGCCCGGGAGAACAAGGCGCTGGTGGGGCTGGAGATCGTGAGGCGGTCCCGCCGGTCGCGACCGGACGGCTGACCCGGGCCCTTCGAGCGCCTCGTCGGCACGGTTCGTGTTAGTGCCCCTCCCGGCATCCCGCGAGTCGTCAGCTCCCATCACATGGCAACTCCGCTTGTCATTTGGTCAACTGCGGTTTACATATTGGTGTGAACCTGGTCGCCCGAGGGACTTTGCCGAGACACCAGCGATGACCGGAACCACACGAATCGCCACGGTAGCCGCACTCCTGCTCGCCTGCGCGCCGCCCACCTCCGCCCAGCCT
>CAZTOF010000075.1:0-2869 GCA_964615515.1 uncultured Gemmatimonadaceae bacterium | reverse complement strand
GATCCGGAGTCGGTTCCGGATCCGAGGCTGCCGGAGAACCTCGCCAAGCCCAGCGGGCGGGGAGTCTTCCTCATGCGGGCGCTCATGGACGAAGTCCGCTTCAACGAGGCCGGCAACGAGGTCACCCTGGTCCTGAGGGATACCGGCGGCGAGGAGGGTTCGGAGCGGCCCCGCGCGGCGGTGGACACGCCGGGCCCGAGCGGGCTCGTTACGGCTGCCGGTGCCGGGAACCGGACCGTGGAGGACGCGGCGGTGGACGCGATCTCGAGGGAGATGCGGCTCGCGCACGACCTGCAGATGAAGCTGCTCCCCCCGATTCCGCGTGTCAGGGGGGTGGAGGCGGCCGCGCGCGTCGTGCCGGCGGAGTCGGTGGGCGGTGACTTCTACCAGGTGCTGCAGCTTTCGCGAGGCCGGACCGGCGTGATGATCGGCGACGTGTCGGGGCACGGGTTTCCGGCGGCGCTGATCATGGCGCTGGTCATGAGCGCGGCGGCGATCAGCGCGCAGCAGGGCGGGGCCCCCGCCACCGTGCTGGAGCACCTCGACCGGGCGATCGGCGACGAACTCGAGTCGACCGAGATGTACCTGTCGCTGTTCTACTGCGTGCTTTCGCCGGGGGTGCCCGAAGTCGTCTACGCGAACGCGGGCCATCCGCACGCCTTCGTGGTGGAGCCGGGGGGCGACGCCCGGCGCCTGCTCGCGACCGATCCGCCCATGGGGATCGGGGGGGCGCCCTTCCGGGAATCCCGCGCGGAGTGGACCCCGGGCGAGGACCTTCTGCTCCTCTTCACCGACGGGTTGTCGGACACGGTGGCGCGGCGCGGCCGGAAGAGCGGCGAGGATCTGGTCCTGAACACGGTCGCGAAGAATCACGACCGGCCCGCCGTCGAGATCCTCGAGCGACTCTTCGAAATATCGGCGCGGGCGGTGCCCTCGATCCCGGCGGACGACCGCACCGCCGTCGTGGTGCGCACGGGCTGACGCGCCCGCCATGTCGCGCCGGCGCCCGAAGCGTTCGCTGGGTCAGAACTTCCTCGTCGATCCCAACCTGCAGCGCAAGATCGCGGCGGCGGTGGAGGGCGATCCGGTGTTGGAGATCGGAGCCGGGAGGGGTGCGCTGACCGGACACCTGGCCAAGCGCGGGGTGCGGCTGACGGCCGTGGAACTGGACGACGAACTGGCTCCGGAGCTGGCGTCCCGGTACGAGGGGAATCCCCGGGTTCGGGTCGTCCACGGGGACGTCCTTTCGCTGGACCTGCCCGCCCTGGCGGGGGAGTGGCCCCGCACGGCGGTCGTCGGCAACATCCCGTACAACATCACCACTCCCATCATTTTCCGCCTGCTGCGGCTGCCGTACCCGGGCGACATCGTGCTCACGGTCCAGGCCGAGGTGGCCGGGCGCATCCTGGCGGGACCGGGAACGCGGACCTACGGCGCCCTCTCGGTGGGTGTGGCCGTGCACGCCAGGGCGTCACGGATCTGCAAGGTGCCCCGGTCCGCCTTTCGGCCTGTGCCGCGCGTGGACTCGGTGGCGCTCCGGATCACGCCGCGCTCGCCTCCGAGGCTCACGCCGGCCGCCGCCGCGCGCGTCCGGGTCCTCACCCGGGCGGCCTTTTCGTGGCGCCGCAAGCAGCTGGGCACGATCCTGGCCCGGCATCCCGACCTGCACCTTCGGCGCGAAGTCGTGGAGCGCGTCCTGGGCGGGCGGTCACTGTCGCCGGCTCTAAGGCCCGAACAGCTGTCTCCGGAGGACTTCATGGCCATCGCCGCCGCGCTCCCGTGAGCGGATGGGCCCCTCCGGCCTCCGGTTCCGGGTCGGACGGCCCGGGTGCCTTGCCGGCCCGGTGCCTTATCGCTCCCCGGTGCTCGTGCGGGTTTGTCCACGGTTTGCTACCTTCAGCTTGTGAACGAATTCACAAACCGGGTCCCCGACGCCACCGTTCGGCGCCTCTCGCTCTACCTCCGGTTCCTGGAGGACTTCGAACGCTCGGGCGTGACCAGCGTTGCCAGCGTGGCCCTCGCGGAGCGGGGCGGAACCACCGCGGCCCAGGTGCGGAAGGACGTCTCGTACCTGGGTTCCTACGGGAAGCGCGGCCTGGGCTACTCGGTGGAGGAGCTCACCCGCGTGCTCAGGAGCGTGCTCGGCCTGGATTCGGTCTGGCGGGTCGCGCTGCTGGGAGCGGGGCGCATCGGCACGGCGCTCTTCGAGTACGAGCCCTTCCGCCGCCGCGGGTTTCACATCACGGCGGTCGTCGACAACGACCCGGCCAAGGTGGGTACCCATCTGGGCGACATTCGCATTCGAGGTGAGGACGAGCTGGAATGCGCCCTGCGCGAGGAGCGGATCGACCTCGTGATCGTGGCCGTGCCCGCGCCCGTGGCCCAGGGGCTGGTGGACCGCGTCGTGGAGGCGGGTGTCAAGGCCGTGCTGAACTACGCGCCCGTCCAGCTGCGACTCCCGGGGGACGTGGCGCTCGGGAACGTGAGCATGCTGGTCGAGCTGGAGAGCCTGTCGTACGCCCTCACCAGGGCGGTGCACTGTTAGCAAGCCCGTGGACAAAATCCCGCGATGACCACCGAGGCGAGCCGCCGTTCCCTGTTGCAGGACGCCTGGGAGGCGCTGGAGCGGGGGCCGCTCGGCACCGGCGAGGTCGCCCGGCGGGTGCTGGGACTCAACGGCCACCCGGGTGCGTCCGCCGCCGCCGTCTTCGCGCTGCTGGGCGGAGACGACCGCTTCGAGGTGGACGGAGAAGGCGTGTGGAGCGTGCGGGGCGGGGCCCGCCGCCCGGGAACGCCGCTGTCCCGGCTCTGCTACGCGGTCGTGGACGTGGAGACGACCGGTGGTCGCTACGAGGGCGGGCACCGCATG
>CAZTOF010000074.1:0-1857 GCA_964615515.1 uncultured Gemmatimonadaceae bacterium | reverse complement strand
GTATTACAGCCGCGCGGAGAAGGCGGGGAGGGGGGCGGTGGCGCGTTTCTACGGAGGGGGCTAGTGTAGGTGTGGGAAGTCCATTGCCTGGAGGAGTAAGGTGCCATGACCGGTCGTCGAAGGAACACACGGGTTCGGATCGCGGCGGTGGCCGCCGTCGTCACGGGAGTCGCCTGCGGAGACCCCGCGGAGCCGAACGAGGCGCCGGTCGCGGTGGGCGAGATCGCGCCGGTCACCATCGACGCGGGCACCATGTCCATCTGGAGGCTCTCCCAGTATTTCAGCGACCCCAACGACGACGAACTCAGCTACGAGGCGGTCTCGTCGGACCTCGCGGTGGCGGCCGTCCATCTCGCGGGAGAGACGCTCAGCGTGACCGCGCTGTCCGGGGGGACGGCGACGATCACCGTCACCGCGACCGACCCCGGCGGGTTGTCGGCCACGCAGGAGATCGCCGTGACGGTTCCCAACCGGCCACCGGAGGTCAAGGACAGGTTCCCGGTCCACGACCTGTTCATCTCGGAGCCGGACCCGGACACGATGACCCGGATCGTCCTCGTCCTGTCCGACTACTTCGTCGACCTCGACGAGGACGATCTCGCGTACACGGCGTCCATCAGGCACGACAGCGTGGCGGAGATCGAATCGCTGGAGGCGGGCGTGATCACGACCGTCCCGGTCTCCGTCGCCGGCGGTTCGCTGTGGGACAGCACCACGATCACGGTGACCGCCACCGATCCCGACAGCGCCTCGGTCAGCCAGACGGCGCAGGTACGGGTGGCCCGCGCGGACTACGAAGCGTGGGTGGACCTCGAGATCAACGTCGAGGGCGGCTTCAGGTTCCCGGGCAACACCGTGTTCTTCACGGGGTGCGTCCCCATGGACGAGCGGGTCTTCGGGGACACGGTCTACACCGTGCACCGGGCCGAATGGCAGGTGAGGAGGGGGAGCGGCTGGGTGCAGGTGCCGGGCACCTTCGCGGAGCTGGAGGTCTGCTCGTACGACGACCTGTCGACTGCCCCGGACGGCACCTACCGCCTCTCGGGCGAGTTGAGCATATGGCCGGCGAACCCCGGTCCGGGCGACACCGCGCGCGTGCTCAGGAAATCCGAGAACGTGATCGTGGTCGGCGTGAACAGCGCGCACTCATCCCGGCCGGATGTCGCCGCGGCGGCAGGCGCATCACCGATGCTACCCGCGCGGCGCACCCGGCGCATTTTACCCGCGGGACCGGCGCGAGCAGGAAAGTCCGGTGTCCGCGCGCGACCGTCAAGCCGGCCATGGGGTCGCCGTCGACGGTAACATTATGGAGTCCGTCATCTTGAACCGATAGTACGGGTTAGTGAAGACGAACAGGGTTTAGGAGTCCGTGGACAAAACCCCCACGGACTCCTAGGGAAGTAGCAGGCAGCACTCAGGGAGGAGGCCGGGATGACGAGGAACCATTTTGCCCTGCAAACGGCGGCGCAGTTGAATGGCCGCCACATCGAAGCCGTCTCGGAGGCCGTGCAGCGGAGCCGCAAGCCGTCCACGCGCCGGATGTACGAGGGCGCCTGGCGCCGATTCCGGAGCTGGGCCGAAGGCGAGGGGGCGGAGGCGCTCCCCGCGGAACCCATCACGGTGGCCGCGTACCTGGCCCACCGGGCCGCCGCCGGCCTGTCGATGGCGACGATCGCCATGGACCGCAAGGCGATCAGCCACTACCACCGGAGGGCCGGACTTCCGACCCCCACAGCCACCGAGGGGGTGCGGCGGACCTTCGCGGGGCTCGTGAACCAGGCCGTCGAGGAGGGGCGCAACGAACCGCGGCAGGCGCGCGCGCTGACCCTGGAGACCCTGGAGGCGATCCGGCGGACG
>CAZTOF010000073.1:0-1622 GCA_964615515.1 uncultured Gemmatimonadaceae bacterium | reverse complement strand
GTTCATGGTCGAGGACGGGTCACTCGCACCGCGCCAGATCGAGCGGGTACGGGAGGCGGCGCGGGAGCGCCTCTCCGGCCAGCATTGGGGCATCGTGAACACAGCCATGAGGCTGGCGGTCACCCTCGGCGATCCGGACCTGCGGCGGATCGTCGAAAGGATCGCGACCGACCGGGCCGCCGCACAGGCGCTTATATCCGGAACCCCGTTCGATCCTGTTTTCCCTGATTTCCCTGCTTTCATGGAGAGGAGGGTCGACGACGCGCAGGAGGAGGCGCGGGCTCTGTTGGCGGGTCCGGTGGCCTTCGAGCCGGTCCGGCGTCGGCTGTCCGGACCGCCGCGATGATTTGCAGGAACGGGCGCGACGGAACGATGAACATCCTGCTCGCGCTTGCGCTTGGTCCGCGTGCCGGGGCGGAACTGCGGGGCGCGGTGATCGATGCGGCGTGGGCCGAATGGCGGGTGCGAGACGGCCCGGCTTGAGGGCTCCGAGGCAGTGCTGGACTACATGGACGCTGTCGCGGGACTGCGGGATCGGCGCGCGATCCCCTTTCTGATCGAGACTTCCGGCTCCGGCCAATGGGCTACGAACGCGCTTGCCGACTTGGCGATTGCCAGTGTGCAGGAGGATGCGCGGCTGTTTTCTATCGGGCGGCGGGGCTGGGGTCGGGCCGATTCGCAGACGGTCCTCACCCTAGCTCTGCCCACTCGCCAAGCACTGGAGGCGCATCCTCAACCGCTGAGCCCAGCCCCCCCCCACGATCCGCTTCAGGGGATGCTCACCACGGCCTGACCGAACAAGTTACCTCCAGCGGCGTCCGATGGCGTAGCAGGCATTCCCACTCATTTCTGTATATCCTAAGTGGTACATTGCCGACTGTATGTAACGTAACACATTTACATATCATCGTTTACAGATGAAGATGTAGTTCCGGCGGGATCATGCCCTTGAGGCCGTGTCGCGTCCAGTGGCCCTGGCTGTTCCGCTCGCCATGGAGAAGCACCCAGGCAACCCGGCCGGATGCGTCCGTTTCAACACCGTGCCACTGCGCGAGCGGCTTGTCCGTCAGCCAGTTGTCGCTCCTGATCCAGTTGGGGCCGTCCGTGCCGTTGTAGAGTGCTACCAGCGGCCCCCGGTCGGGGTTGAACACGGTGAGGCGAGAGACTCCCCGGAGGTTGCCGGTCGCCGCGGCAATCTCGGCCGTTCCCTCGCCCACGCCCCGCACCAGGCCCGAGTTGTCAACAGTCGCAATCGCCGTGTCGCTGGACGACCATGTGAATGCCGCACCGGCCACCGGGTGACCGTTGCCGTCCAGCCCCTCGGCCGCCAGGCGCAGACTGTCACCCAGAATCAAGGTGTCCGCTCTGGGCGACAGCGTTACCCGACGCGCCACCTGCATCACCTCGACCGCCGCATCGCCCGCGATCGCCCCGGAAGTCGCGGTGACCTTCGCCGTGCCGTTCCCCACCGCCGTCACCAGCCCCGAGGCATCCACCGTCGCGACCAGCGAGTCGCCGGCGCTCCACACGACCGCCTCGCCGGGCGGCCGCTGCCCGGCGAGGCGGTCGTGTGGAGCGCCGGCGACTCGCTGGTCGCGACGGTGGATGCCTCGGGGCTGGTG
>CAZTOF010000072.1:0-4386 GCA_964615515.1 uncultured Gemmatimonadaceae bacterium | reverse complement strand
CCGTGGTGTGGGGCCGTGGGCGGGCGGTGGGCACGTGGTGGACGGTGCTTGGGCTCGCGCTTGCCTGCGCCTGCCTGGCCGCGCGCCGCATCGGCGTTGCCCTGCCGCTAGCCATGGTGCTCGGCGCGGCATTCGGTGCCGCGGTTCTGATCGGGCTGCACTTCCTGCGGCAGCAGACACCGGGAGCCGGAAAGTGGATCGAGAGCTGGTCCGGGGTCTGGACGCTGGTGCTCTATCTGAGCCTGGGGCCGGTTCCTCTTCTCTGGCGGGAGCTGGGATGAGCTTCGTCCTTTCGTCTTCGGACGGCGTCGATCTCTCCCGCATGGGAGGCAAGGCGGCGGCCCTCTCCTCGCTCGCCGGCACGGGCCTGAGGATTCCGGCATGGTTCGTGATCTCGCCGTCCGCCTTCGAAGCGGGTCTCTCGCCGGACCAGCGCCAGGCCCTCCTCCGGGCCGAAGAGCAGGAAGAACTTGCGGCGCTCTTTTCCCGGGTCTCGCCCGCGCCACGGGTTCTCGAGGAGGTCGAAGAGCGTTTTGCGACCCTGCGCGGCGACAACCGCTTCGTCGCGGTGCGCTCCTCCGGCGTACAGGAGGATGGCGTCGAGCACTCCTTTGCCGGCCAGTTCGACAGCTACCTGTCCGTCACCCGGGAACGGCTGCCGGCACGGATCGTCGACGTGTGGCGATCGGGTTTCAGCGAACGCGTCCTGGCCTACCGCCGCGAAAACGACCTTGAGGGGTTGCCGCAGGCTCCGGCGGTTCTGGTGCAGGAGATGGTGGACAGCGAGGTGTCGGGGGTCGCCTTCAGCGCCGATCCGGTGACCGGTCGCCGGTCGGTGGCGGTGGTCTCGGCGCTTCACGGTCTGGGCACGGCACTGGTCGGGGGGGACGCCGACGCCGATACGTGGCGCGTCCAATTCGACGGGACGATCCTCGAGCGGGACATCGTGGCCAAGCGCCTGGCCCACCGGCCGTCCCCCGACAGTGCGGAAGGCGTCGCGGCACGGGAGATCGCCGAACCCGCCGCGTCGGCACCGGCGCTTACCGACGAGGAGGCGGCCCGGGTCGCGGAACTCGCACGCCGGACCGAACGGCACTTCGGACGGCCGCAGGACATCGAATGGGCGATGCGCGGCGGCGAAATCTTCCTCCTCCAGTCCCGCCCGGTCACCTCACTGGCCCGGACCCCCGATCCCGACGGCGTCCACACCATCTGGGACAACTCGAACATCGTCGAGAGCTACAGCGGCATCACCACCCCCCTGACCTTCAGCTTCGCGCTGCACGCCTACGAAGGGGTCTACCGCGAGTTCTGCCGCATCCTGGGCGTGAGCAGGAGCAGGATCGCAGCCAACGACCTCACCTTTCGCCGCATGCTCGGGCTGGTGCGCGGCCGCGTCTATTACAACCTCCTCAACTGGTACCGCGTCATCGCGCTGCTCCCGGGCTACACCTTCAACCGCCGCTTCATGGAACAGATGATGGGCGTGCGGGAGAGTCTTCCCGACGAGATCACCGCCGCCGCATCGAGCGCGTCCCGTTCGGCGCGTCTCCTCGATCTCCTGCGGCTGGGCCGCACAATGGCGGGTCTGGTCGTCAACCAGGTACGGCTGCCCCGCATGATCGACCGGTTCCATGATCGCCTCAGCCATGCGCTGGCACCCCGGGATCCACCTCTCCGTTTCAGGCGGCTGGACCAGCTGGTCGACGACTACCGCGCCCTGGAGTCGAGTCTGCTGACACGCTGGGACGCACCGCTCATCAACGACTTCTTCGCCATGATCTTCTTCGGTGTCCTGGGCCGCCTCACCGCCGGGTGGTGCCCCGGCGAGGAGGACGAGCATGGGTCGCTGCACAACGATCTGGTATGCGACCAGGGGGGGATGATCAGCGCCGAGCCCGCCAGGCGCATCGTCGAGATGGCCACCGTCGCGGCGCTCGATGCCGAGCTGACCGAGGTCCTCTGCCGCGGGGCGACGCCGGACGCCGTTCAGGCGCTTCGCCGCCACGAGGAGCTGGCCCGGCTCTACGACGACTACCTCGGCACCTTTGGCGATCGCTGCCTCGACGAGCTCAAGCTCGAGTCGACCACGCTCTTCGACGATCCGGAGCCGCTGCTGCGCTCGATCGGGCATGCGGCCGCCCGGCTCGCTCGCGGCCAGGGCTTCGATTCCGGTCATCAGTCGACCGTGCGCCAGGAGGCGGAAGCGAAGGTGCGCCGTGCCCTCGCGCGACGGCCCCTGCGCCGTGCCATCTTCGCCTGGGTGCTGCGCAACGCCCGCGGTCGGGTGCGGGACCGCGAGAACCTGCGGTTCGAGCGTACCCGCCTCTTCGGCCGCGTGCGGAGGATCTTCCTCGAGGTCGGGCGCAGGTTGCACGCGGAGGGGGTCCTCGACGACCCGCGCGATGTCTTCCATCTCGAGCTCGACGAAATCGTGGCCTACGTCGAAGGGGCCGCGGCCTGTGACGACCTGCGCGGTCTCGCCGCCGTTCGCCGCCGCGCCTTCGAGCGCTACGCCGAACTGGAGGCCCCCGCCGACCGCTTCGAGACCTTCGGCGCTCCCTACATCGCCAACAGCTGCCAGGGGGGCGGTTCGAGGCCGGCGGACCCGGACGAAGCCGATGGAGACGACATGCTCCGCGGCCTCGGCTGCTGTCCGGGCGTCGTCCGCGGCCGCGCCCGGGTGATTCGCGATCCGCGCGGCGCGGAACTCAAGCAGGGTGAGATCCTGGTCGCGGAGCGCACCGACCCGGGATGGATCATGCTCTTTCCGGCCGCCGCGGGGATTCTGGTCGAGCGCGGCAGCCTGCTCTCGCACTCGGCGATCGTGGCCCGCGAGATGGGGATTCCCGCCATCGTCTCGATCGCCGGTGTCACCACGAGAATCGAGAACGGGAGCTGGGTGGAGATGGACGGGGCGCGCGGCACGGTGACGCTGGATGTCGCCCCGGAGTCCGCGCCCGGCCCGGCCCGATCCGTGAGCCGACCATGAGCACCGAGGCCGCGGCGCGCGCCGACTTCTCCTTCATCCGCTATGCACAGTGCTGGGAGGACGCCGACATTCTCCTCGAGGCGCTCGAAGTTCGCGAAGGGGACATCTGTCTTTCGATCGCTTCGGCGGGGGACAACTCGCTCTCGCTCCTGTCGCGTGGTCCGGCGCGCGTGATCGCCGTGGACATGAACCCGGCGCAGCTCGCCTGTCTCGCCCTGCGCGTCGCGGCATACCGGGTGCTTGAGCACCACGAACTCCTGCAACTCGTCGGCTCGCGGAAATGCGCAGACCGGGAGACCCTATACCGGCGTTGCCGCGGCGTCCTCGACAGCGAGGCCCGCGCCTTCTGGGACGCCCACCCGGAGCTGATCCGGGCGGGAATCGGCGCGGCCGGCAAGTTCGAACGCTACTTCGCCGCATTTCGCAACCGGGTGCTACCGTGGATCCACCCCCGGCGTCGGGTTGACCGGCTTCTGGAGGGCGGCACCCTGGAGGAACGCCACCGCTTCTACGCCCGCCACTGGAACAATCTGCGCTGGCGTCTCCTCTTCCGGCTCTTCTTCTCCCGCTTCGTGATGGGCCGCTTGGGACGTGATCCGGCCTTCTTCCGCTACGTGGAGGGTTCGGTGGCGGAGCGGATCCTGTCGCGCACCAGGCACGCCCTCACCGAGCTCGACCCCGCGGCCAACCCCTACCTGCAGTGGATCCTCACCGGCCGCCACACCACCGCCCTGCCCCACGCCCTGCGCGAGGAGAACTTCGACGCCATCAGAAAGAACCTCGACCGGCTCGAATGGCACCCCTTGTCGATCGAAGAGCTTCTCGCATCGGAGCCCGGGCTCGACTTCGAGTGCTTCAACCTGAGCGACATCTTCGAGTACATGTCCGACGAGAGCTTCCACCGGCTGCTCGCCACCCTGGCCGGACGAGCGCGCAACGGCGCCCGGTTCGCCTACTGGAACATGCTGGTGCCGCGCAGCCGGCCACCGGAGCTGGGCCACGCTCTCGCCCCGCACCCCGAGCTCGCCGAGCGACTTCACCTTCAGGACAAGGCGTTCTTCTACAGCCGGTTCGTCCTCGAGACGGTGGCGGCCGGAGCAGAACCGCGATGACGCTCACCGCCAACCTCCTCGCCATGGCGGGCCTCCTCGCCGCTTTGGCGATTCTCCTGGTCGTCCTCAAGGCGGCGGAACGGCTGGGCCGTCTCCATCCCGAGTCCCTGCGCAAGGGGGTCCACGTCGGCATGGGACTGGTGGTGCTGCCGCTGCCCTGGATCTTCGATCGCGCCTGGCCGGTGATCGTGCTGGCATTCCTCGCATGCGTTGCCATGGTGGCCACTCGCTCGAGCCGGATCCTGCGCGGCGGCATCGGGACGGTGCTGGGCGGGGTGGGGC
>CAZTOF010000071.1:0-2160 GCA_964615515.1 uncultured Gemmatimonadaceae bacterium | reverse complement strand
CGACCATGAAGCCGACGGTGTTGGGCCCGATTGCCCGCCGCAACGCCTCCACGTCTCCGTACGGCACCAATTTGAATCCGGGGGTGAATGGGCCGAATCCTTCCCGATACTGCGCTTCGGACGAGAATCCGACGATCGTCGTCGTTCGCCCGTGGAAATTGTCTTCGCAAACGATGATCTCGGCCTGGCCATCCGGGACACCACGGACCTGGTACCCCCATTTGCGCACCATCTTGATCGCCGTTTCCACGGCCTCGGCACCCGTGTTCATCGGCAGCGCCGCATCGAACCCCGACGCCTCGCAGAGCTCTCTCAGAAACGGGCCCATCTGGTCATTGTGGAAGGCGCGAGAGGTGAGCGTCAGCCGGTCCAGCTGCTCGCGTGCCGCCTCCAGAATGGCCGGATGGCGGTGTCCCTGGTTCAGCGCGGAGTACGAGCTCAGCATGTCCAGGTAGCGATTGCCGTCCACGTCCCAGACCCACGAGCCCTCCCCACGGTCCAGCACCACCGGCAGCGGGTGATAGTTGTGGGCAGAGAAGCGCTCGGCTTCTTCCAGGTAGCGGTCGGTGAGGGACGATGTGGGGCTGGCGGTGGCTGTAGTCATGTCGAGCATCCC
This sequence comes from uncultured Gemmatimonadaceae bacterium, assembly GCA_964615515.1. Lineage (GTDB taxonomy): Bacteria > Gemmatimonadota > Gemmatimonadetes > Longimicrobiales > Gaopeijiaceae > Bin94. The sequence goes on along the minus strand of CAZTOF010000071.1, from coordinate 1,544 downwards.
TGGTTATGAATGATATTTCGTCTTTAGAGAATATTTATTCTAGCGGTTCGAGCGCGGAATGCCCACCGCCGTCAGGGGTTCCTCGCGAACCCTGAATTCGAAGACGTCAGGTCGTGCGTAGTGGCCGACGACATCGAAGTCGAACTTGCCGCGCGGAATATCGGCAAGATCGAGGTCCGCGTGGAGCACGCCCGGTTCGCCGAGCAGCGGGCCGGCCAGGAGTTCGCCCAGGGGGCTGTAGATGGCGCTTCCTCCCCTGGAGAGGGTGTCCGGCCAGCCGTCGAGCTCGCCGAGGACCTCGATATCCTGCGGGTAGTGATCCCTGGTGACGAACTGGTTGCAGCCGATCACGAAGCAGCGGCCCTCGAGCGCGATGTGGCGCAGGGTGGCCTGCCAGCGGTCGCGCGAGTCCGCGGTGGGCGCCAGGTAGATCTCCACGCCCTTGCCGTACATGGCCATGCGCGCCAGGGGCATGTAGTTCTCCCAGCAGATCAGCCCCCCGACCCGCGCGAACGGCGTTTCGAGAACGGGCAGCGTGCTTCCGTCGCCTTCTCCCCAGATCAGGCGCTCGGCGGCCGTGGGTTTGAGCTTGCGGTGCAAGCCGGCGACGGTCCCGTCGGGGGCGAAGTAGAGGAGGGTGCAGAAGAGCGTACCCGGCGAGTGCGCGGCGCCCTTCTCGATCACGCCCACGGCCAGATGGACTCCCGCCTCTTTCGCAGCGCGGCCCATCTTCTCCGTCTCGGGGCCCGGGATCGTGACTGCTCCGTCGTGGTAACGCCCGAAGGTCCGCCGGCCGGCCGGCTTGCGGCCACCGACCGATGTCCCGAAGGCGAGGCCCCAGGGGTAACCACCGACAAAGGCCTCGGGGAAGAGCACCAGTTCGGCGCCCTGCGCCGCGGCGTCGGCGGTCGCGGCGCACACGTGTTCGACGGCAGCCGCCGTGTCGAATGGGTAACCGCGCGGTTGGACGGCGGCTACGCGGACGCGATCTCTCCGGGGCATTCGCTCTCCTGTTTGGCCTCTGTCACCTGCTGGTGTACGGGAAAATCGTGATTCCCCGGCGTCGTGTACACCCTGCAGGGGGGGTCGCGAGGCCTGGCAGTCCGTGGACAAAGCCGCCCGAGCACGGAGAGCGGCGAGGCACCGTGCGACTTATGTTCCATTCCAGGCATTGTCCCCACCCACGAACCGAGGCACCCATGAGCACGCGTTTCAGGACCGCCCTGCTGTCGACCGTCGTCCTTGCCCTCCCCGTTCACGCGGCCGCCCAGACCGGCCACGAATCCGTGGTCGCCCACGTGGAGGCCCACTCGGACACCTACAGCACGGTCGCCCAACAGATCTGGGACCTCGCGGAGGTCGGCTACCAGGAGACCGAGAGCTCGGCGCTGCTGCAGGAGCAGCTCGCCCGGGGCGGATTCGAGATCGAGGCCGGGGTCGCGGGCATGCCGACGGGGTTCGTGGCGACCTGGGGCGAAGGGACGCCGGTGATCGGGGTCCTGGCCGAGTTCGACGCGCTGCCCGGGATCACCCAGTCGCGCAAC
>CAZTOF010000070.1:0-1847 GCA_964615515.1 uncultured Gemmatimonadaceae bacterium | reverse complement strand
GATAGCGGGTGAGCGGCGTCGCGGGGCTCCGAAGCTCGAGATCCGCGTGCCCCATCCCCTCGGACCACACGACGCGGCGGTCCACCGAGACGGAGATGGAGAGGCCGGGGATGGACATCGCCCGCCGCAGCGAGTCGAGCTTCCCGCGCGAGGTCTCGATGACGTCGGCCCAGCGGCCCTGGTCCGTCCGCGCGAGGGGAAGCTCCTGGCAGGTAAGGATGGCCGGGTACCGCAGGCCCACCGCGACGAAGACAGCGAGCGCCAGCGGCTTCCACCGCTGTCGGATCATTCCCCGCTGACCCGGAGCGGCAGCCTCCGCACGACCACCGTCTGGACATCGAGTTCGTCCCGTTCGATGAACGCGGCCAAGCCTCCGGGTCCGAATGCGTCGGGAAGCCGGGTTTCTCCGGCGCGGTAGCTTCCGAGGTAGCGGCCATCCGCGGCGAGGATGTCGATGGGGCCGTCGCTGACGGGCTCGTCGCCGCGGCGCAGGACCCATATCCGACCGCCCCAACCCGTGCGCAGGTCTCGCACCACGGGAACCTCTTCAGCGAACTCCAGCGTCTCGATCCGCTCGCGCGCCCGGGCTCCGCCGCCGGTCCCGGATACGACCATTCTGTCCCCGGACCGGGAGACCGGACTTTCCGGACGATCTTCGACTTCTCTCAACCTGCGGTCCTTCTCCGCCTGCATCACGCGTTCCGTGACGGGCTCGGGTGAGAAGGGGCGGGCAAGTATCGAACTGATCCGGCCATCCCGCTCCGCGATCTTGATCGCGTACGCGGAAGAGTCCGAGAACGCGATGCGTCTCTCAGGCAACACGCCCGCGTAGAGTTCCGGTTCGAATCCTCTGCGGTCACCCCGAACGATCACCTCTTGCGGTCCTCCGCCGAAGGGACGTGCGATCGGCCTGGTCCACGCGGGACCCCAGACCTCGACCGCGGTCTCCACTGCCGCGTCGTCACCCGTGAGGAAGATTCGTTCGATCGTACGCGGATCAGGAAAAACGACTATGGAATCGCGCAGCACGGAGTGATAGACAACGCCCAGCATCTTTGCACCCCTGATTACGGATTCGCCACCGGCCTCCGGGTACATCTCTCGAACCATCGCAAAACCACCGCCTATGCGGACCATCCGCTCGAAACTCCCACCGGAGTCGAAGAGGTGGTACGCCCGATGTCCCATGTCCGCAACGACGACCCTGCCGTCGTGCATGACCACCATGTCCAGGGCCGACTGGAATTCGCCCGGCCCTTCACCTCTGCGGCCGAATTCACGCACGAAGTCTCCGTCCGGGTTCACGACGACGACCCGCGCCGCCAGGCGATCGAACACGTAGAGGTTCCCGGCGGCGTCGAACCCCACGCGGCCGATCGTGCCGAACTCCTCCCACGCTTCCCCGAGCGCGGAACCGACGCGGTAGACCTCCTCGAAATCGGCCTCCAGCCATCGGTCTTCGCCCGGCAGCTCGATGACCTCCTGGGCCTCCGCGACCCCCGGAGCAGCCGAGATCGCCATCGTCGCCAGGAGTGCGGCAGCGGATCGGACCGGTACTGGCCGGATCCGTCGCGCGAAGGGAGTCAAATCGGCAGGCACCGGGCACCATCCCCCATGAGTTGCAACGCCTATCCGGCTGCCTCGGCGTAGGCCTTCACGGCGTCGAGGTCCGCTGCGATCGCCTTGGCCACCACTCCCTTCATGAGCGGCGTGACGAGTCTGGCCACGAGTTTGTGGGGCCTCGCCTCCATCACCATGAGCAGCCGCGTCCCGCGGCCATCCGGGTCCGGCTCGACGGTGAAGGTCGTGTCCCAGACCGTGCCGCCCTGGTCGGATACGAACCGAAC
>CAZTOF010000069.1:0-2111 GCA_964615515.1 uncultured Gemmatimonadaceae bacterium | reverse complement strand
AATGAGGTACAGGGCGAGCAGGCAGGCGGCGAGCACGAGCCACGCGGCGCTGGCGGGGCCGGACCAGCCCGGGCTGACCGCCGCATCGCGGTGGGCCGCTTCGAGGTCGCGGTGGGCCGCTTCACCTGAGCCGCGGACCTCTTCCCCCGTCCGCAGGGGGATGGGCACGGCGACAGCGCCACGGTCGTGCTCGCCCCGTTCGCTTTCGGAATCGGGGTGCTCCGCGCCGGTGACGAAAGCAGGCGCCGGAAGCCGCCAGATCGCCACCTCCGGCGAGACGAACGCCCGGATCGTCGGCGTGATGAGGCTCGCGGCGAGCGCCGTGCACCAGATCGTCTCCTTCAGACGCGGAGGCGTCCGGGGAAAGAGGCGCAGACCGAGCCAAGCGGCGCCGCACCACAGCGTACTGTGGACGAGGAACGCGAGAAGCCACGCCATCATCCCGTTCATCGGGCTCCGCCCTGCCGCTTCGCGGCGACGAGATCCCTGAGATCATCGAGATCCTCGACATCGACCTCGCCGGACTCGATCAGGTGGTTGACCAGCGCCGTACTGTCGCCGGAAAACAGGCGCTGCACGAGGTCGCCGACCATCCCGTCGCGAACATCCGTCTCGGCGATCGCGGGCCGGTAGATGAACTGTCGGCCGTTCAATCGGTGACTCACGCACCCGTACTCTTCGAGCTTGCGCAGCATCGTCTTGATCGTCGTGACGGCAAGACCGCGCTCCTCGAGGAGTGCCCCGTGGACCTCGATCGCCGGGGCTTCACCGCGCTCCCACAGCACACGCATGATCGCGAGCTGCAGGTCGCCGAGTCGACGTTTCCGTTTCATGGCTGGCCCCTCTGCTTCATCGCCGGTCCGTCGGCGTATGGGACGTGGCGGTTACCAGGATAGTCATATCCATCGACCCCGGATTCCGACAAGGGTTCCCGGGGTCGATGGATCGCGAAGAGTCCGCCTGCGGCCTCAGCTTCCCGGTCCGATCTCGATGTGGACGCTGAACGCCGTGAAGCTCTGGCCTCGGGCGTCGAGTTCGACCGGGCTCGTTTCTCCCGCCCCGATCACGATCCGGGGCGTCGGGCCCAGTTCGACGCCGTTCGACAGGTGGATTTCGACGCGCACATCCGACACGGCCGCACCGGTCGTGTTGGTGAGCGTGCCGGTGAAGGTCTCGTTCGGCTGGTCGTAGCGAAGCACGAGATCGACGCCTGCGCGGCTCTCGCGCGCGGTCTCCGACAGCTGGTACTGCGTGCCGCTCTCGCCCGGCTCCGTCGGGTTGTTGCCGCAACCGCCGGCGGCGACACCGGTGGCCATGACAGCGGCCATCGTCAGGGGTTTCGTCACTTTCATTCTGGTCCTCGTCTGTTTCAATGTTCGATCCCTGCAAAGGGGGTTGCTGCTCCGCGTAGACGCGCCAACCGTGGCGCGGGCCACTCGGTGGACGCAGCGACGGATACGAGGCTATCGCGACCTCGCCTTCAGCTCGGCCTCCATCGCGTGCATCTCGCCGCGCAGGATCCGGAGCTGGTTGTACAGCGGCCGGTAGGCCGCGTCCCGCGGACGGGCTTCATCGCCGCGGGCTTCGCCGGCGCCCTCGCGACCGCCGTGCTCGCCGCGGCCCTCGCGGCCACCGTGGCCTTCGCCGTCCTCTTCGCCTCCGGCGCTGTGGCCTCGCTGGACGCCGGCTTCGGGATGGCTGACCCAGGAACTGAACTTTTCGCCGAACGTCCCGAGCTCGACCGGCACCGTCTGGCCCGGCCCCACGTCGATGCGCTTCGTCGGACCGAGCTCCGTGCCGTTGTCGAGGTGGATCTCGACGCGCACCTGCGACAGGGTCCTGGCCGCCGTGTTCGTCACCGAACCCGCGAAGACCTGCGTGTTGGGGTTGAACTGAAGGACGAGGCGGGCGCCGTTCGTGAAGACCTCGTCCTGCCTCGTCATCTTCGCGAAGTAGGCACCACCTTCCTCGCCCCCTTCCCGGCCACCGTGCTCGCCGCGACCTTCCCGGCCTTCCCCGTTTGCCCGCGAACCGGCCTGCGGGCCGGCGGGATAGGCGCTGAGCCCCGCGAACACGCGCGTCTCGCGGAGCGCGGCGCGAGCCTCCTTCAC
>CAZTOF010000068.1:0-1763 GCA_964615515.1 uncultured Gemmatimonadaceae bacterium | reverse complement strand
ACGAGCCGCCCGGTCACCGCGCCCAGGAGTTCCTCCGGTACGCCCACACGGGCGAGTACTGGGGGCTGGCCGGGCAGGTGCTGGCCGGGATCTTCGCGCTCGCGACCGTGATGATGGTGTGGACGGGGTTCTCGGTGGCGCTGGTCATGCTGCGGCTCAGGGGTTCGCAGCGCCGATGACGACGTCCGCCGTCCGGAGAACGGGGTGTCGGGCCGCACTGTTCTGGTGCGCGGCCGCGGCTCCCGCAACCGCCCAGCAGGTCGTCGACCTTCCCGGCGATGACCGCATGCTGGAGCCCCGCTTCGAAGAGGTCTACCGCCTCGGGTCCCTGGGTGGCGAGGACTGGGAGCAATTCGGGGCGGTCAGCGGTGTCGGATTCGATGGCATGGGGCAGTTGTACGTGTTTGACATACAGCTCCCGCGCGTCTTCGTCGTGGGGCCGGACGGGGAATATCGCCGGGCGTTCGGCGGACCCGGAGACGGGCCGGGCGAGTTTCGCGGTCCCGCGGGATTCTCGGTCATGCGCGACGGACGCGTGGTGATCGGCGATTTCGGGCACCTGGCATACCACGTCTTCGACCCCGATGGGCAGTTCGAGCGCAGGATGGACATGGCGCCGGGCGGGGACGTCCTGGTATTGACGAAACAGAGGCCGGATCCCACAGGACTGGCTCTCATCTCGGCAGGGGGAGCTCCTCTGTTGGCGTTGGCGGTGGTCCCCCGCGCGGCTCGCACCGGCACGATCACGATGCATGACAGCCGGCCCGTGGAACGGATCGAACTGACCGGGGAAGTGGCGACCAGGGATACCCTGGCCGAGGGCTGGCTGTCCCCGGACGTGGTTTTCTACAATGGCGTTCAGGGATCAATGACTTTCTCGCCCCGCATGTTGGTGGCCGTGCTTCCCGATGGAAGCGTCGCGTTTTCCGATTCGACCGCCTACGCCATCAAGATCGCGCGGGCAGGAGAGGGTGTGATGCGGATTCTGAAGCGCCCGTTTCACCCGATGCCGGTGACGAACCGCGTCAGGCGAGCCGAACGGGATCGTCGCCTGAGACTGGCCCGGGAACGATCGCAGGTGGTTGACGCGGCCGCACGAGAACGAATTGCGGACATGGAGTTCTTCGCGGAAGTTGCGATCGTTCGCGACCTGGGCGCGGGATGGGACGGGGAGATCTGGGTACGGCGGCACGGCGAGGAACCGGGCGACGACCAGGGGCCCATCGATGTGCTGACCATGGACGGACGCTACCTTGGCAGCATTCGGGCCGGCGTGACCGCAATCCCGGACGCCTTCGGCCCGGACGGACTGGTGGCGTTCATCGAAACCGACGAGCTGGATGTCGAGACGGTGGTGGTGAGGAGGCTGCTGCCATGGAAAAAGTAAATTTTAGTTTACACAATGTCATGTCCAGTTTACATTTTGTGAGTCGGACTGGCGAGGTTCGGTGCAGCGGGTAGTGCGTCGAGCAAGTTGGGCCGGGGCGGCATGGTTGCTCGCAGCGGCACCCTGTAGTGCCCAGGAGATCATCGAGCTCCCGGCCGAGGACCGCTGGCTGGAGCCCGATCTGGAGGAGGTCTACCGGCTGGGCACGATCACGGGCGAGGCGTGGGAGCAGTTCGGCGAGGTCGGTGAGGTGGCGTTCGACGGTTCGGGGCGACTCTACGTGTTCGACAGGCAGATCAGCACCGTATTCGTGGTGGGGACCGACGGTAGCCTGGTGCGCGAATTCGGGCGGGAGGGCGGTGGTCCGGGGGAGTTC
>CAZTOF010000067.1:0-1534 GCA_964615515.1 uncultured Gemmatimonadaceae bacterium | reverse complement strand
AGAGGTCTGGATCAACCCCCCGCTCCCCGTCAGCGCAGTTGACGACGAGGACGGGGCGCAGCACGATGTCGGGGGCGCCGGAAAGGACGGGTCGCTAAACTGATTCCGCAATGTGTCTCTCAACCGTTGACAGCTTCCGCTCCGGCTCCGTTCCACTCCGATCCGCTGGCTTTCCATCGCTTGCTCGACGAGTTCTGATGGATGAAGCCATCTTGCGCAAAGAGCTTGCAGTAGTCAAGGACGCTCAAGAGCTCCCGGAGCGGAGGCGCCTTGTGGCGAGGCGAGAACCGGGCAACCGGATCAGAACGGAAGATCCCGTCTGCGATCGCTGCACACAGGTCCCGATTCGTCACCGCGATGATGCGGATGTCGGCCTTCCAAACCCACACGTTCCTCTGCGGCGTCCGACGTTCCCGAGCGGCGTCGGTCGAAGGTAGAATGTGGCGCGCGCAACGCCCGGCTCCCCGCCCCACGCGGCACCAGGGTCGACATACGCCATCCGGTTGCGCGACGTCCCGAGCCGCGTGAAATTGTGTTCGCTTCCGCTGCTCCCGCCAACCTCAGGAACCCCAAGAAGAGCCGATGTCCGGAACGATTCGCGTCCCCCCCGCCGTCAACGAACCCGTACTCTCGTACGCTCCCGGCACCCCCGAGCGGGCCGAACTGAAGGCCGCGCTGCGCTCCATCTCCGACCAGGACGCCGACATCCCCGTCATCATCGGGGGCGAGGAGATCCGGACCGGGAAGACCCACCCCCTCCTCGCCCCGCACGACCACGGGCTGCGCCTGGGCGTGTGGCACGAAGCCGGAGCCGACGAGGCCGGGCGGGCGATCGCCAACACGCTGGACGCGCGCCGGGAATGGGCGTCGTGGCCCTGGGAGGACCGCGCCGCCGTGTTCCTCAAGGCCGCCGAGCTGCTCTCGACCTCGTGGCGCGCCACCCTGAACGCGGCCACCATGATCGGCCAGAGCAAGACCGCCTTCCAGGCCGAGATCGACGCCGCCTGCGAGACCATCGACTTCTTCCGCTTCGGCGCCCACTTCGCCGAGGGCATCTTCGACCACCAGCCCGTCTCGGAAAAGGGCGTCTGGAACCGCATCGAGTACCGGCCGCTGGAAGGATTCGTGTACGCGGTCAGCCCCTTCAACTTCACGGCGATCGGGGCCAACCTGGCCGGCACGCCCGCGATGGTGGGATGCGGGGTATTGTGGAAGCCGTCCAAGCACGCGGTGCTGTCGGCGTACTACAACTACAGGCTGCTGGAAGAGGCGGGGCTGCCGCCCGGGGTGATCAACTTCGTGCCGGGCGATCCGGTCGCGGTGACGGCGGCGGCCACGGAGCACCCGGACTTCGCCGGGCTGCACTTCACCGGCTCGACCGAGGTCTTCCAGTCGCTGTGGACGACCGTGGGGCGGAACATCGCGCGCTACCGGTCCTACCCGCGGCTGGTGGGCGAGACGGGGGGCAAGGACTTCATCGTGGCGCACCCGAGCGCCGACCCAGCCGCGCTCCAGACCGCGATCGTGCGCGGGT
>CAZTOF010000066.1:0-2877 GCA_964615515.1 uncultured Gemmatimonadaceae bacterium | reverse complement strand
AATTGGCGTGGCTGCAACCGCTTGTCGATGCACAAAGATAACGGGTTGTGCCTCCGATTTCCAGCGAAACGGACCCGCCCCGGCGTCCGTATCTCATTGCCCGCAAACGAGTTGCGAGTTTACGGACGGAAACTAGCTAGCTAATGTTATTGCCGGTCTTCAACACCCTATCGGCTCGAATTACCCGTTGCATTCCGATCTCAGAAGTACGCCATCCGCCAACGGGAGGATGGTACATACTTGACTGAAATGGCACCGTGAAACGAGTTGTTGATGATCCCGTGCGAGAAGTAAGTCCTTGATCACGGTATATCCTGCTCTGGTCCGGCAGGGGTGATGCACCGCGTATTTCCGCCGGAGTGACCCGGCGCTCCGATAGGTCGGGTAACCGAATCCGCTTGTAGCGGGTCGCACCTGCCTTCCACGGCTCAAGGCGCTTGTAGAGACGCCGGAACTTGGCTTGCTCCCGGTCCTTCACGTACCAGAGGAGATAGTTGATGGTGTTGTCCAGGTATCTGGACCCTAATCCAATGGAAGTCTTGTAGCCGATTGTGCTTATCGAGTTCTCATCCCCAAACACCTCGTCCATCACCGCCCGCACCCGGTGCACGTTCTCATCCCCGATCTGCACGAATATCGATCCGCTTTCAGTCAACAAATCCCGTGCCACCGTCAGCCGGTCCCGCAGGTACGCCAGATACGAATGAATCCCGTCCCTCCACGTGTCCCGGAACGCCTTCACCTGCTCCGGCTCCCGGGTAATATGCTCCTTCTTTCCGTCCGTCACGTTCTTGCTCGTCGTCGACCACTGGAAATTCGAGTTGAACTTGATCCCGTACGGCGGGTCCATGTAGATGCACTGCACCTTCCCCCGCAGCCCCTCCCGTTCCGCCAGCGACGTCATCACGTGCAGGCTGTCGCCGAGGACCATCCGGTTCGACCAGTTCGCCTCGTGCCGGTAGAACTCGGTGCGGGCGTCGCCTTCGGGCAGTCCGTTGAAGTCGGCGAACAGGTCGATTGTCTCTTCCGCCGCGGTCTCCTCCCTCGAATAGCGCTTCAGCGAGTCGATCAGGACCTTCGGATGGACCTTCTCCTGGATGTAGAGAGGCGGCGCCTGCGCGATCAGGGGCTCGGCGTCCTGCTCGTCCTTCCCCCGCCACACGAGCTGCGGGTCGAGGTCCCGGTTGCGGCGCTCGTAGGCGACCTGGACCGGATGGCGCTCCTCGTCCTTCATCACGGACTGGTATTCGGCCGTGGGAATGTTCCTGCGGGAGTCCTCGTGGGTGATCGCCGCGATCGTCTTCGGCTTCTTGGCTCTGGCCATCTCGCTGGTGGGTTGCGGGTCACACGGGGGTCGGAATCCGCTCGACATCGATCTGGTCGGCGGTCTTCATGGCCTGCGCGAGGTCGTACGCCGATTGCAGGCGGTACCAGGTGTCGGCACCGCCTCCGAACGCCTTGTCTAGGCGGATCGCCATGAGCGGAGAGATGCCCGAGCGGCAGTTGACGAGCTCCGAGAGCTGCTTTCGGCTCACCCCGAGCCTCCGCGCCGCCTCGGTCACGGTGAGGTTCAGCGGCTCAAGGCAGTCGTGGCGAACGGACAGCCCCGGATGGGGCGGGTCTCGCATCGGCATGTCTCGGCCTCCTTAGTGGTAGTCGGTCAAGTCGACATCCCTGACATCGCGCCCCTCGAACCGGAAGACGATCCGCCAGTTGGCTGACACCTTCACGGCCCAGCAACCCGCCCGGTCGCCCTTGAGCGGGTGGAGCCCGAAGCCCGGCAGGTCCATGTCCCTCGGCTTGGCCGCCACGTCGAGGCGGGCGAGAACCCGCTCCACCTTGGCGATCAGGCTCGGCGCGATCCGCCTCCGGTCACCCGCTTCGAACAGTCGCGCGAGGCCTCCATGACGAAAGCCGAGGATCATCGTACCGGCGAGTGTAACCTATTACCGGTCAGGTGGCAATCGTGGACCGGTCGAATCTCCCTGCGCGACTCATCGTGCGTGACCGCCCTGATCGTCTTCGGTCGCTTGGCCACCCTGTTCCGCACTCACGGGTTTCGGGGACGAATGCCGGGGTGCCGGTGCGCCACGTCCGGCGGGGATTCGGCAGACGGTGTCTGCCAAGTCTGCCCGCCTTCCGAATTCTGCAGACGGTGTCTGCACAATCGGCCATCCGAGGTTGGAACGAATCAGGATCGGCGGGAGGAGGGACCGGCCGGGGGGACGGCGGCGGTTCCGCGCTGCTAGGCTGCGGTGGTGATCGCCTGGCTGCCGCCCGCTCTGCGTCGCCAGTTGTCATAGGCCTCCGCTTCCGTTGCGTCGCGCAGCCGCTCGTCCATCCTTTCCGAGGCATGCGGTGCCGTGAGTTCGTTCTTTCGGCGTGCGAGCGCTCTCCAGGTCTCCTCCGCCGCGGAGGTGGGCAGATCGCGTTCTCGTCGCCAGAGCGCCTCCCATTCAATGCCGATGTCGGCCAGGGCCTTCTGGGTGTAGGCGGCGCTGCGAACCGTTCCGCCGACCCGGCGCACCAGCGGGACGGCGCTCGCGACGGCTGTGAGCGCAATGCTCAGAAGCAGCACCCACGCCTGGGTGTCCAGGAGCGCTACGGTCAGGCTGACGAGCGCCAGCCCGGTAGTGAGTACGGTCATTCACCGCTCCAGCTCCGCCTTCTTTCCCGCCAGGGCGCCGTAGTATCGTGCCAACCGGTCCGTATCGACCATCTCGTTCCAGATGGCCGTCCGGAAGCTGTCAACGGTTGAGAGACACATTGCGGAATCAGTTTAGCGACCCGTCCTTTCCGGCGCCCCCGACATCGTGCTGCGCCCCGTCCTCGTCGTCAACTGCGCTGACGGGGAGCGGGGGGTTGATCCAGACCTCT
>CAZTOF010000065.1:0-4629 GCA_964615515.1 uncultured Gemmatimonadaceae bacterium | reverse complement strand
CGTATCCGCAACGCGGTCGGTGCTTTCCCAGTACGAGCGTTTCGCGACGAAGAACCGGGGTGGCATTGGTGCGGATGGGCGGCCACACCTGCAGCCCGTGTTCATCGTTGACGCGCCTCCAGCACTCCCTACCAGTGATGGAGACCACCAGTTGCTCGGCCTTGATGCTGTTGGCGAGGAACTGTTTTCTCTACGGTTCGACATGCCCGAGGTCGCCGACGCCGATGGACAATCCGCGTTCGCTTTCGCCCTCCCCGCCGACCCCGGGTGGGCTGATGCACTCGCGAGCGTCACGCTCTCCGGACCCGGCGGCTCGGTGACCCTCGACAGCAACACCGACGATCCCATGACCATCCTCCAGGACAGGCGCACCGGCCAAGTCCGGGCGATCCTGAGGGACCAAGCGGGAGCGCAGGCTCTCGCCGCAACCCTGAGCGTGGACGTTCTTTTCAGCAGCGGGATCCCGGAAGCGGACGCTTGGCGGCGGTAGGAAAGGGGAACGCTCAGCCCATGGGCCCTCCGCACCCTCCCGCCGGCTCATCTCGCACACGGCTACAAGTCGCGGGTCCAAACTGCGAGCAACTCAACCATGCGGCCGAAGCGAAGCTGCCGCGCCCGAGCGGGCGAAGCTCTTCGGGCTTCTCCAGCCTGCTTCGTCCCGGTTGCTCGTGGCCCCAACCGAGCGCGCCGCTCGCCTGGCCGACGCAGCGCGGTTGGATCTCCGAACGAGCCACGGGTTGCCGGACCCCGACGCTTGGCGCTAAACGTACCCCGATCAGGAGGAATGGGACATATGCCTCGTACTCGTCGGTTTCTTGACGGTTCCGAACCGGCCCCCGTTGGCGCGAGACTCGATTCCCCCCCTGGAACTGAGCCCCGGCGCGGCCGTGGATCTGGGCGCGCACTTCGAGGATCCCGACGGAGACTCGCTGAGCTTCGCTGCCGAGACCTCGGACGAAGGGGTCGTCACGGCGTCGGTGTCCGGGAGCGTCATGACGGTCAGGGCCGTCGCCAAGGGACGGGTGCAGATCACGGTGACCGCATCGGATCCCGACGGCCTTACCGCCCAGCAGCGATTCAGCGCGACGGGGCTCAACCAACCGCCAATCGTGCTGGACTCGATTCCCCCGATTGAATTCACGTAATGGCCGCGGAACGGGCACCCGAGCGCGACGAGCCCGGTGGACGGCACGATATGGGTTTCCGTCTCGCGTGCCCTTCTGCTCCCGTACCGATAGTGGGAAGCGATTACCTTGGCGCCGCGGGCGGGCTGCAGGCCACGCTTGGGTCTGTGGTAGAAGACCACCTCGAAGTAGATCGAGCCCCGAGGCTTGGCCCCTTCCCTGGTATCGGTGTACGGATCGGATGTCTCGGTATAGGCCGAATCCTCGTAAACCGGCCCCGGATGCGGTCCTTCGGGCCAGAGGGAATCGTTGTAGAACTCCATGAGGCGGCCGTCCGTGTCATGGACGAACATCCACGCCTGGGCGGACACGTCGTCGGAAAGGTACGGTGCGAGATCGCCATCCGGACCTCCGGTGTAGGCCTTGGCCGCAGCCATGTAGTAGCCCGCGACGGCCGCCGGAATAGACGCCCGATTATCATTGATCGCCGACGCGAGGAAACCAATGACCGATATTGCGCCGATATTCGAGAATGTTGACTGGCCCCGAGCGGCCGCTCGGGGCCAATCGGGAAGCGATCGTCCACCGACGGCGTGGATGTCATGGGGGGGAACCACACTCGGCACTGATGAGAGGTCGCCGCTAGCAAGCCCGTGGACAAAATCCCCACGGCATTCGAGCGGCGATGCATCCGCGCTGGCCGCTTCGCCTCACCTATTCACACTGTAAAGCACACATTACATCTTGTCAACTCCACTATACATTTTGTCGGTCCAAGGCTTCGCTCTGCGTTGCTCCTCAGCCCAATAGCGCTGCTATTGGCCCCTCGTCGCGCCTTGCCAGCCCGGCGCCTCGCCGCTCTCGGTGCTCGCGGGGCTTTATCCACGGACTACCAGCCCGGTCGGCCAGAGCGGGCATTTTCCGTAGAGGCCGTGGCGCTTCACCCAAGGGGCTCCCCACCGCCAAGAGGAACCTTACGGACAAGGAAACGGTACAATGAGAGAAGAGACGTTGGACATCACCATTTCGGCGCGCAAACACCTGACCCGGCCACATCTCCCACCTGCCAGTCCGTGGCGGGAGGGACCACCCGAGGTTTCGACCTCACATCCCTCACACTTGGTTACAAGGAGACCAAACCATGAAGGCACGCATCAACCCGGCGCTTGTCGCCATCCTCATCCTCGTCGCTGCATGCGACAGCACCGAGCCTCCCGAATACGCGGATCTGAGTGGGACCCTGAGCGGAACCGCGGAAGGGTCCGGGCCGGGGATCACGTTCTCCGGAAGCTCATCGGTCACGATCACTCAGAAGGACGGAGCCCTGACGGGCACGGCGACGCTGAAGGGCGAGCTGTCCGCCGGTGGCCAGACGATTCCCATGGACCTGCCGGGTCTCGGGTTCACCGGCACGGTGGCAAAGGGCGAGGACCCGAAGGTGGAGCTCAAGTTACCCGGCGATTGCCAATCCACGAACGACTTCTCCGGCAGCTACGCTTCCAAGACCAAGGAACTGTCGCTGACCGGCTCGATTGGAATGTTCGATGCTGAGACCTGCCAGAAGTTCGCCGACCTCAGCACGACGCTGAAGCTGAAGAAGTAGGCCGGGCCGGAGCCGGAAGGGGGCCCTCCCCGGCAACCGTACGGGGAGGGCCATCCCCCCCTTGGGGCGGGTTCCGGCGAGCATGGCGAGGAGGGCGAGGGCCCCGAGCATCGCGAAGCGGCGGGACACGACGAGGGAGGAGGCGAGGGCGGCGGGCTACATTCCCTCCATGATCTCCGTCAGCGGCCTCGGCAAGTCCTTCGGTGACCGGACCCTCTTCTCGGGCGCCTCCTTCCGCCTGAACCCCGGGGAGCGCCACGGCCTGGTCGGGGCGAACGGGTCGGGGAAGACCACGCTGCTCAACATCGTCACGGGCGACATCCAGCCGAGCGAGGGCTCCGTCTCGATCCCGCGGCGGACCCGGCTGGGGGTGCTGCGCCAGGACCGCTTCGTCTACGAGGGCGAGGCGATTCTGCAGGTGGCGCTCATGGGCAACGAGGAGCTGTGGGAGGCCATGTCCGAACGGGACGCCGTCCTGGCCCGGTCCGCCGACCACTTCGACGCGGCGCGCTTCTCCGAGCTGGAGGAGGTCTTCGAGCGCCACGACGGCTACACCGCCGAATCGCGCGCGGCGGCGATCCTCGAAGGGCTCGGCCTCCCCGCGAAGATCCACCGCGACCCCCTCTCCACGCTGTCGGGCGGGTTTCGCCTGCGGGTGCTCCTGGCGCAGGTCCTGGCCGGCGCCCCCGACGCGCTCCTCCTCGACGAGCCCACCAACCACCTCGACATCCTCTCGATCCGGTGGCTGGAGAAGTTCCTGCGCGGCTTCCGGGGCCCCGTCGTCGTGATCAGCCACGACCACCGCTTCCTGGACAACGTGGCCACGCACATCCTGGACATCGACTACGAGACCGTGCTCGGCTACCCGGGCGACTACACCCGCTTCCTCGCGGCCAAGGCGGCCGAGCGGGAGCGCCGCGAGAAGGAGATCGCCTTCCGCGAACGCGAGATCGCCCACCACCGGAAGTTCGTGGAACGCTTCCGCGCCAAGGCGTCCAAGGCGCGCCAGGCGCAGAGCCGGGTGCGCATGATCGAGAAGAAGGCCGAGGGCCTGGTCGAGCTGCCGCAGAGCTCGCGCCGCTACCCGGCCTTCCGGTTCGAGCAGCGGCGGCCGAGCGGGAAGGAGGTCCTCCGGGTGGAGGGGGTGACGAAGTCGTTCGGGGACAACCGCGTGCTCGACGGGGTCGGCCTGCGCGTGGCCCGCGGCGACCGCCTGGCGATCGTGGGTCCGAACGGGATCGGCAAGTCGACGCTGCTCAAGGTCGTGACGGGCCGCCTGGAGCCGGACGCGGGGGCGGTTGAATGGGGGTACGAGACGCATCCGGGCTACTTCGCCCAGGACCCGAAGGACCACCTGGGCCTGGCCGGCGGCGATGGCGGGGCCGCGGCCCCGGTGGTGGAGTCGGCGGCGGGTGGCGCGTCCGTGCCGGCGGCCGGCGGGGGAGCGCGCGGCGCGGCCGGGCGGCGGACCGCCGTGGCGTGGATCGGCGACTACTGCGCGGGGAAGGGGACCGGGTACGCGCGGGGCCAACTGGGCCTGGTGCTTCTCGGCGGCGACGACGCGGAGAAGCCTCTCCGGGCCTTCTCCGGCGGCGAGACCGCGCGCCTGGTGCTCTGCAGCCTGATGATCCGGATGCCGAACGTGCTGGTGCTCGACGAACCGACCAACCACCTGGACCTGGAGTCGATCGAGGCGCTGGTGAAGGGGCTGAAGGGCTTCGCGGGGACGCTGATCTTCGTATCGCACGACCGCTGGTTCGTGGACCGGCTCGCGAACCGGATCGTCGAGATCACCCCGGAGGGCGTGCGCGACTACCGCGGGACGTACGGGGAGTACGTGCGGTACTGCGGCGACGACCACCTGGATGTGGAGACGGTGGTGGCGCGGGGGAGGGGTGGAGC
>CAZTOF010000064.1:0-2735 GCA_964615515.1 uncultured Gemmatimonadaceae bacterium | reverse complement strand
GGCTTCTAGCCACCGAGCCGCGCCGCCACGGGGGGAAGGGGGGCGACGCCCCCGCCCGCGCCATCCACCGGAGCGCGGGTCTGTCGGGGATCGAAGGGGCAACGTCCCTCGCCAGCCCCCGGGTTATACCCGGGGTATGCTGGCTCCCCGACCTTAGCCGCGCCAGACACCCCCGTGGGGGCCGCATCTGCGGCCCGCCGACCGACGCCGCCGACGCGGTGGCGGAACACCTCCACCCGCGCTCCGGGGAACCCGTTCAAGCGGCCCTCGCGCAAACGCGGCCAGCCGTCAGACGAAGGTCGGTGCGGGGAACGATCACGCGGGCGCCCATATCGACGGACACGGGCACCGGTTCCGCCTTTGGGTGGATCAACCTGCCTACGTGCGACTCCTCCGTGCTTCGTTCCGATACTTGGTCGTGTCGCCCTTCACCCTTCGGTGACCCGAAGGGCGGCATCCTACGAGTCTCGTCCGCCATGGGTTTCAATCCAGCTATCGGGACGAAGCCGCCGACGCTGATCCGCGCCGATCTCATGGGCCTTGGGGGCGGGACCATCCTCGGGGACCGGATCGAAGGTCTCATCACGAAGGCCGCCCGGGACGTGGGACTATCTCCCCGAGGAACACGTTCACCGGCCTGTCGAACAACTGCCTCTGCGTCTCCATGACAGGAACGCTGAACAGCCGCCCGCCAACGAGTCAACCCGCCACGAAACGCCTATTGTTCAATAGCGTTCGAGGATGTTCAATAACGTCAAGCAGCCGGAGGAGGCCGTCGCCAGCGGGCTGGAAAAACACCCCCGTTGCGTCTTCGGCGGGCTGTCGCTCTCGCCGAAGGGCCGGGCTCGTCAGACCGTCGCTTCGTAGGCCAGCCGGAACGCGGTGTCCGTCAGCCACCGCCTGAAGTCCGGATCATCGGCGAACAGCTTGAACAGCTGGGTGTTGTCCCGAACCATCCCGAGCACCGCCCGCTCCGTCGCCTTGTCGGACTCGACGCGGGCGTTCTCGGGGTCGGAGTTCCGCCGCGCGTTCTCGAACCTCGCGTCCTTCGCCACCGACGCCGGGATGTCCTCGGTGGCCGCCCGGATGACGCGGTCGCGGTCTTCCCAATCGTGAGCCCCGCCCCAACGTGCGTTGAACTCCTCGATGATCGCCGACAGCCGTTCGGTCTCGATCTCGCCCCTGCCTCCGCCCTCGCCCGTCTGGACCGGATCGATCTCCACGTCCTCGTCTTCGAGGATGATCTCGCGCATCCGGTGCTTCTCGATGCGGTAGCTGTCCATGTCGATCCGCTCGAGGATGCCCTTCGACAGGTCCTCCTCCTCGGGTGCGGGCAGCTTCGGGATCAGGAAGTTCAGAAAGATCGAGCGCTCCTCCCAGCCTAGGTTGTTGTACGGGAGGATCGAGGACAGGAACGCGTAGGCGCGCGTGAACGCCCTCGCCCTGCCCTTGAACCGGACCTGCCCATCCTCGTCCAAGTCCTCCATGTAGACGGCCACGCACCGGTCGAGGATGGGGTCGAGCCGTCCGCGCCCCGCGCCGTCCAAGTACAGCTTCGCGAACGCCCGGACCTCTTCAAGGGAGTAGACCTGCGCTCCGTCAAGGTCGGCTTGCAGGTCGTGGAGGCGGTCTGGGTCGGTCTCGTCGGACAGGATCGTGGTCCGGTAGTAGTCCGAGAAGGCCTTCGCGATGGTCTCCGTGTCGTTCAGGAAGTCGAGCACGAACACGTTCCGCTTCTCTGGATGCGACCGGTTGAGGCGCGAAAGCGTCTGCACCGCCCTGATCCCCGAGAGCGTTTTGTCCACGTACATCGTGTGCAGCAGCGGCTCGTCGTAGCCGGTCTGGAACTTGTCGGCGCAGACGAGGAACCGGTAAGGGTCCTTTTGGAAGGTTTCCGCGATCTTCGACGACGGGAGGCGGTTCAGGCTGGCCTCGGTCACTCGATCACCCTTGAAGTCGTGCTCGCCGGAGAACGCGACAAGCGCCTCGTGCGGACTCCTGCGCTCCCTCAGGTAGTCCCGGATGGCGTGGAAGTACTGGATCGCACGCTCGATCCCGTTCGTGACCACCATCGCCCGCGCCTTGCCCCCGATCCGGTGCTGTGCGATCACCTGTTCGTGGAAGTGGTCCACCATGATCTCGGCCTTGAGCCGGATCGCGTGCTCGTGGCCCTCAACGTAGCGCCGGAGCTTCTTCCCGGCCTTCCGAACATCGTACTCCGGGTCCTCCTCGACCGTCTTGGCGAGCCTGTAGTAGCTCTCGACCGGCGTGTAGTGTTCGAGCACGTCCAGGATAAACCCCTCTTGGATCGCCTGCTTCATGCTGTAGGTATGGCACGGAAGCCGCCTGACCGTGCCGTCGGTCTGCGGATCCGGTTCGCCGAATAGTTCCAGCGTCCTGTTCTTGGGCGTCGCGGTGAACGCGAAGTAGCTGGCGTTGTCGAGCATCCTGCGGCGCTCGATCTCGCGGTTGATCCGGTCCTCGTAGGTCTCGTACCCGTCCTCGTCGTCCCCCTCGCCCAGCGCGTCCGCCATCGCTCCGGCGGCCTTGCCGCCCTGGCTCGAATGCGCCTCGTCGATGATGATCGCGAAGCTGCGGTCGCGGTGTCCGCTCCCGATCTCGTCGAGGATGAAGGCGAATTTCTGCACCGTCTACATGATGATCTTCCTGCCGGATGCGATGAATTGGCGGAGGTCCACCGACTTCTCCGCGTCCCCGACCGGCGCATCCTGGAC
>CAZTOF010000063.1:0-2791 GCA_964615515.1 uncultured Gemmatimonadaceae bacterium | reverse complement strand
CTCCCAACTGAGCTACGGCCCCGAAACCGCGGACTTCACCCGGCCGGTCCACGCGACGGGCGCCGCGACATCCGACGCGGTGTTCCGTACCCTGGACCGCCGGGAGACTCGCTCCACGACCCGGTTTTTCAAACAGCCTCCAGCGGGGCTGACGGGACTCGAACCCGCGGCCTCCGGTGTGACAGACCGGCACTCTAACCGAACTGAGCTACAGCCCCTGTTTGCATGTCCGCCCGGGAACCGGCCCCGCGCGATACCCTCACGGGGAATCGAACCCCGATCTCCACCTTGAAAGAGTGGTGTCCTGACCGTTAGACGATGAGGGCGCGTCTCCGTGACACAGGCCCGGAGGGACTCGAACCCCCAACCGCCGGTTTTGGAGACCGGTGCTCTACCAAATTGAGCTACGGACCTATCCGTCTCATGGCCAGGGGCGGAATTGAACCGCCGACACCGCGATTTTCAGTCGCGTGCTCTACCAACTGAGCTACCTGGCCCGCCCTTCCGGACGCCGGACCCCCGACAAAAACCGACCGGCACGGTTCCGGTTCCGAACCCGTTCGGGCCCGCCACCGGGCGGCCTGGTCGATATCAGCGGCCGGATCGCCGGGGCCGCTACGTCAGAAACGCCGCGCGAGGCGGCGTTCCGGATCCGATGTCGTCATAGCGGGGGCGGGATTCGAACCCGCGACCTTCGGGTTATGAGCCCGACGAGCTACCAGACTGCTCCACCCCGCAGCAAGACCTTAACCATAGCGGTCTTCGTGATGGGGGTCAATGGCAGCAAGACAGTGTGCCCGGACAGCCCGGCGCTAACGCCCGAGACCCGCTAACTCACGGTCGCCAGATGCCTGCAGTACCAGTCGATCCACCGGTTCGAAAAGCCCATGACCCGGGCGTTGCGGGTGATGGCGATCACTTCCCGCCGGGTCATCTTGGTCTCGCGCTCGAGGACGTCCGGATTGGCCCGGCTGAGGGCCAGGGTGCGAACCGCGAACAGCAGCGGCAGCAGGCAGAAGAGGCGGACCCGGTGATGGCGCCTCGGTATGAGGCGGAGGTAGGCTCGCGCCGCGTCCAGGTGGCGGTCCGCCTTGTCGACCAGCCGGCCGAGGACCGTCATGGCGGCCGCGTGATTGGGCGGATCGAAGAGTTCCCGGGCATCGATCCGCGACTCGGGAAGATAGGCGGCCGGAACGTAGATCCAGCCCCGGTCGCGGTCTTCGTGGAGGCCGCGGATGACGTTCACCGTCTGCAGCGCCAGGCCGAACTCCCGGCCGAGGCGCATCATGGGCTCCCGCACGCCTTCCAGCCCGCCCAGGCGAAGCACGAACAGTTCGGTGAGGAGGTGGCCGACCCGCCCGGCCACTTCGTGCATGTAGTCGTCCAGATCCGCTTCCGTTTCGAACACGGACCCCCGCTCGGTCCAGCGCGCCATGCCCGCGCTCGACTCGCGAACCCGGCGGACCAGGATCTCGCCCGCGTTCGCATCCAGTCGCTCCAGACCCCGAAGCACCACGGCCGCGTGACGGGCCACCAGTGCATCGGGGGTGTCCTCCTCCGCCCTGCTCAAGCGGTCGATGAAGGCCCGCGAGTCGCCGCCGCCCAGCACCCGCCGCCAGTCCTCGAGCAGGGCGATCTTCTCCCGGTCATCGAGCTCCTGGTTGTCCTCCAGGTAGTCGGAAACGCGCAGCAGCAGGTACGCGACCGTGATTTCCCCCCTCAGCGGGCTGGGGAGGATTTCGATTCCCACGGCGAAGGTGCGGCTGGACCGTCGGAGAAGCTCCCGGAGTGTGGACATGGGTGGATTGTCGAAGGGCAGGCCGGGCCCGTCAACGTTCATGGTCACTCCGTCCGCATCATCCGCTGGTGCCACGCCATCCCCGGCGCCAACGCCCCTTGCCAGCCACTGGCGCCAACGGTAGACGTAACAGCGCGGCGCCTCACCCCTCTCGGTGCTCGCGCGGGTGTGCCCACGGACTGCTGACAACGATGAGCCTGGAAGCGAACCAAGACAACCACTTGCCGGGGTCGGCGGCATCAGCCGGCCCGGGGGTCGCCCCCAACGCCCCCCACGGCCCCATCTCGTTGATGGCGCGGAACCCGATCGCCGCGAACCTGTTGATGGGCTTCCTCCTCTTCGCCGGCCTCTTCGCCGCCATGGAACTCCCGCAGGAGTTTCTCCCGGAGGCCTCTCTGGACCGGATCCAGGTCGTCGTGCCGTATCCGGGGGCGGCGCCCCAGGAGGTCGAGGAATCGATCGTCCGCAAGATCGAGGAACAGATCCAGTCCGTGGAAGGACTCAAGCGGACGGAGTCTTCGGCCGCGGAGAACATGGGATCGGTGATCGCGGAGTTCCGGCAGGGCACCGACCTGAGCCGGGCTCTGGCCGACGTGAAGGCCCAGGTGGACCGCATCGCGACCTTTCCGGCCGGGGCGGAACGGCCCGAAGTCCGGGAGATCACCAGCCGGCAGATCATCTTCCGCCTCGTCGTCCACGGAGACGCGCCGGAACGAACGCTGAAAGAGCTGGCGTACCGGATCGAGGACGGGATCCTCGCCCTGCCGGAGGTCTCCTATTCCGAAACGAGCGGGGTCCGCAACTACGAAATCTCGATCGAGGTTCCGCTGAACCGGTTGCAGGCGCTCGGCCTGACCCTGGACGACGTCGCGTTGGCCGTCCGGCAGGGCTCGCTGGAGCTCTCCGCCGGCAAGATCTCGACCGGCGAGGAGGAGATACGCGTTCGCACCCTTGGCCAGAACTACAAGCAGGGCGACTTCGAGGACATCATCG
>CAZTOF010000062.1:0-2551 GCA_964615515.1 uncultured Gemmatimonadaceae bacterium | reverse complement strand
ATCCACAACGGGATCATCGAGAGCGCCGCCCGGCAGCGGCCGCGGCTGCGGGGCCTGGGGTACGAATTCCGCAGCCAGACCGACACCGAGGTTCTGGTCCACCTCATCGACCTGGCCTTCCGTGACACCGACCTCCTGGAGGACGCGGTGGCGGCCGCGCTGTCCCGGATCGAGGGGACCTACGGGATCGCGGTGGTGAGCTCGCGCGATCCGGGCAAGATCGTGGTGGCGCGCAACGGAAGCCCGGTCCTCCTCGGCATCGGCGGGAAGGACGAGTACTTCGTGACTTCGGACGCGGCCGCGGTCGTCGCCCACACCCAGCGCGTCGTGCGGCTGCGCGACGGCGACTCGGCGGTCCTGAGCCTCGACGGGTACCGCACCTTCGATCCGGCGCGGCGCGCGGTCAGCAGGGGGGCACAGCTCGTCACCTGGAGCGCGGAGGAGATCGGGAAGGGCGGCTACGACCACTACATGTACAAGGAGATCCGGGAGCAGCCCTCCTCGCTCAGGGACGTCATGCGCGGCCGGCTCCTGGAAGAGGAGGGGGGCGCCCGGCTCGGCGGAATCGCCAAGGCCGAGCGGGAACTCCTCGCCGCCGACCGCATCGTCATCACCGCGTGCGGGACCAGCTGGCACGCGGGCCTGATCGGCGCCTACATGCTCGAGGAGCTGACCCGGATCCCGGTCACGGCGGAGTACGCCTCCGAATTCCGGTACCGAAACGCGGTTCTGAGCCCGGGTACGCTGGTGCTCGGGATCAGCCAGTCCGGCGAGACGGCCGACACCCTGGCCGCGTTGCGCGAGGCGCGGCGGCGGGGCTGCCGCACCATGGGCATCGTCAACGTGGTGGGGTCCAGCATAGCCGCCGAGACGGACTTCGGCGTCTACCTTCATGCGGGACCTGAGATCGGCGTCGCCTCCACCAAGGCCTTCTCCAGCCAGATCGTCGCCCTGGCGCTCTTCACCCTCTACCTGGCGCGCCGGCGGACCATGTCGATCCTGGAGGGGCGCGAGATGGTGCGGGCGCTCAAGGAGTTGCCGGGACAGGTTGAAGAAACGCTCAAGGTCGACGGGCAGACCAGGAAGCTCGCCCGGGTCTACCGCGACGCGCCCAACTTCCTCTACCTGGGCCGGGGCTACCAGTTCCCGGTGGCCCTCGAGGGCGCTCTCAAGATGAAAGAGGTAAGTTACATTCATGCAGAGGGTTACCCCGCTGCGGAGATGAAGCACGGGCCCATCGCGCTCATCGACGAGAACATGCCCGTGGTGGTGCTGGCGCCGCGCGACGCCGTCTACGCCAAGACCCTCTCGAACATCGAGGAGGTCCGGGCGCGGCACGGACGGGTCATCGCGGTGGTGAACGACGAGGACGACGAGGTGACGGCCCACGCCGACGAGAGGATCGTGATTCCCTCGACGATCCCCGCCCTCATGCCCGTCCTGGCCACCGTGCCGCTCCAGCTGCTCGCGTATCACGTGGCGGTGCTGCGCGGCTGCGACGTGGACCAGCCGCGCAACCTCGCCAAGTCGGTGACGGTCGAGTGAGGGTCGTCCTGCAACGCGTCTCGGAGGGGTCGGTGCGCATCGGGGGCGAGACCGTCGGGTCGATCGGGCCCGGGCTGGTGATCCTCGCCGGGTTCCACGACGGGGACGCCCGCGACACGGTGGCGTGGATGGCCGAGAAGGTCGCCAACCTGCGCATCTTCGGCGACGACCGGGGGCGCATGAACCGGTCGCTCCTCGACACGGGCGGCGAGGCGCTCGTCGTGAGCCAGTTCACGCTCTACGGAGACGCGCGCAAGGGGCGCCGGCCCTCGTTCATCAAGGCGGCGCGGCCCGAGACCGCGGTCCCCCTCTACGAGGCCTTCGTCGAGGCGCTGGGGCGGCTTCTGCCGCACCCGGTGCAGACCGGCAGCTTCGGCGCGATGATGGAGGTGGCGCTGGTGAACGACGGTCCGGTGACGCTGCTGATAGAACGATGATGAACTCGGTGGGTGTGCCGGTCGTGCTCGCCTCAGCGTCACCGCGTCGGGCCGATGTGCTGCGCATGCTGGGTCTGTCGTTCCGGGTCGTGCCGGCCGGCGTGGAGGAGCGGCTGGGCGCCGTCGAGTCCCCGCACGGATACGTGGAACGGCTGTGCCGCGAGAAGGCGCTCCGGGTTCGGGCCGGACAATCGGATGCGCTGGTGGTCGGGGGGGACACCGTCGTCGTACTGGACGGCCGGGTTCTGGAGAAGCCGGCGGGGACCGCCGCTGCCGTGGAGATGCTGACCTCGCTGTCGGGGCGTACACACCGTGTATATAGCGGGTTGGCGGTGGCGGCGAACGGGAAGGTGGAGACGCGCGTGGCCCGCGCGGGGGTGACCTTCCGCCCCGTGGACCGGGAGCTGATCGAGCGGTACGTGGAGACGGGGGAGCCGTTCGACAAGGCGGGCGGGTACGGGATCCAGGGGTACGGCGCGGCGCTGGTCGACCGGATCGAGGGGGACTACTACACCGTGGTCGGGTTGTCGGTTTCGGCCTTCGTGGGGCTGCTGCCGCGCGTGGGGCTG
>CAZTOF010000061.1:0-4197 GCA_964615515.1 uncultured Gemmatimonadaceae bacterium | reverse complement strand
CGAGGCGGACATCCTCTCGCGGGTGCGATGGGACGCCATCGACCTGTCCGCCCTGGACGATCTGACGCTAGGCGAGAAGGCTGACGGAGACGCCGTTCTGGTGACCAACGTCGCTGGCGACGCATCCGTTTCGCGGGCGGAGGTCGCGGGCTCCGGCGATCCGGGAACTGCGGAGACCCCGGGCGACCCAGACGCGGGCAACGGCGGCGATCCGGTGGACTACTTCTTCGCGGCCAGCCATCTGCTGGACCTGGTTCCCAACCCGTGGCAGGGACGCGATCTGGCCCGGCGCACCTTCGGAGCCCTCCTCGAACGCTATCCGGCGGAGCGCGTGGCGGCCAATCACGTGTTCGTGCTCGAAGAGTTGCGGCGACGGATCGAGAGAGAACGCGACCGCCTGTCGCGAGAGGTCTTCCACGCCCTGTTGGAGTCGGGAAGGATGCGTTTTCTCGTCGTCGCGGAGGAATTCACTCGCCTGCCCGAGAAGATCGAGGTTCCGAAGGCGAAACGGGCGAATCGGGAGGACGGCAGCCCCTACCAGCGCAACCTCTTCGACATCACCACGGAAGACGATCTCAACCAGTTCGAGAACAAGGTGGCGACGTACCTGGACCAGCAGGCGCGGCTTTTCTTCTGGTACCGCAACCGCTCCCGCAAGGACTACTACGTGCAGGCGTGGAAGCCTCGCCGGATCTACGCCGATTTCATCGTTACGCTGCGGGATGACCAGCCCGGCGGGGACGATGGATTCCGGCGAGTCTTCGTGGTCGAAACCAAAGGGGTCCATCTGAAGGAATCGGAGGACACCGAATACAAGCGATCCGTCTTCGACATCTGCGGCGAGCACGCCCGCAAGGCCGATTGGGCCGATCTCGTTCCGGCGATGCGGAGCAAGGTGGTGCGCTTCGAGGTCGTGGATGAGGACGAGTGGCAGGCGCGGCTGAATGGGATGCTATTTCGGGGGACAGCGTGAACGAATCGGGCGAAGTACCGCGAGCCCGTACGCCCGCGAAAGGCTCGCGGTTTACCTTCCGTGTCCACGCCCGGGTGCTCGCGGCTTTGGGCCGGGACCTGGTCACCGACGACGTGGTCGCCGTTATGGAGTTGGTGAAAAACTCCTATGATGCGCTGGCCACCCGCGTTGATGTACGCGTCCGTCCGACAGGGGACTCCCACGGGGTCGAGGGCTACATCGAAGTGGCTGACGACGGACACGGGATGGACTACGAGACAGTCCGCGACGTGTGGTGCGTGATCGCGACACCGTCCCGGGCAGAGCGTCCGATTGCGAAGAGCGGGAGCCGGGTTAGGGCGGTCACGGGGGAGAAGGGACTCGGGCGCCTCGCCGCAGCGAGGCTGGGCGACAGCATACAGGTCCGCACTAAGAAGACGGGTCGCCCCGCCTTGGAGTTCTCTCTCAATTGGACCAATCTGTTTGGGATGGGTAACATCGGAGATGCTGGCATCAGCGTGTCGCGGCTTCCTAGCGGATCCGTCAGCGGCGAGCAGGGGACCACGATTCGTATCGGGTCGCTGCGAAGCGACTGGGACCAGGACAAGATCCAGAACCTCGGCGCTGACCTGGCCAGACTCGTGTCACCGTTCGGAGCCGAAGACTTCGCGATCCGCCTCGAGGCCCCCGGTCGAGACGGTACCGCCGATGTGCGGAGCGTCCAGCTTCCGGAATACATGTCGGAGCCCAAGTACCGGATCGCCGGAACAGCGGACGCCGAGGGCAAGATCCGTTGGCGCTATCGGTATCGACCAATCGGCGGCTCGGGTGGACGAGATGAAGCCAGGGTGGAGGAACCCCATGGAGGCGACGACACCCGAGCGGCTTGCGGTCCCTTCGATTTTGAGATCAGGGCGTGGGACCTCTCGACGGACGATACTCGGGATATGTCTGAGCACTACCGCGAGGCGCGGAGCCGCATAAGAGGTCTGATCAAAGAGCATCGGGGCATCTCTCTCTATCGCGACGATGTGTTGGTATTGCCGAAGTCTGATCGCGCCCGCGACTGGCTTGGACTTGACCTACGGCGCGTCAGTCGGGTGGGAACGCGTCTCAGCACCAGCCAGGTCGTCGGATACGCACGGATAACCAGAGCTGACAATCCAGACATCACGGACACCAGCGACAGGGAACGCCTGGTCGACAACCCCGCCTTCGCAGCGCTACGCGCTTCGCTGCTGCGCGTGGTCGAGATTCTGGAGAACGAGCGGGACGCTGATCGTGACGAAGGGAGAAAGCAGAAGTCGGCCAAGGACCTCTTCGCCAACATGACGGTCGGACCACTGCTCTCCCAGATGGAAGGGCTTCGCGACGAAGGTGGGGATGTTGAAGATGCCATATCGGCCGCCCGGACATTCGCAGGCCAACTCGAACGCGCAAGGACCGATATCGAGAAACGATTCGGCTACTACAACCGGTTGGCGGTTGTGGGAACCATTGCTCAGATCGTCATCCACGAGATTCGGAGTCACACCACCGTGATCGGACGCGCCCTAAGGAAGGCCTCCGAGGCTGCCAAGAGGATCGGGGATCGGGCCCTTGGCCGTGCGGTCGACTTGGCGGACGGATCCGCGACCACCCTAGAAGCCCTTGCGAACCGCTTCGCGCCTCTGGCACGGCGAGGATATCGGTTGGGCCGTAGGCACTCAGTGCTCGAAGAAGCGATTGATCGATGCTGTGAGATGTTGGGCCCGGAACTGCGGTCGCGCGTCATCAAGGTAGAGAAGCCCCCTAACGACGAGACACGTGTTCGGATTGACCCTGGGGAGCTTGACGCCGTGATCCTGAACCTGATGACCAACTCGATCTACTGGATGTTAAAACGCAAGAGCGGCCGGCGCCTGCGCTTCCGCGTGTCACCGGGAGCGACCGTCGGCCGCGTAACGGTCTCGGTCGACGACACGGGACCGGGAATCGATCTTCGGGATCGCGAGCGCGTCTTTCGTCCCGGATGGACGCGAAAACCGGGAGGCATCGGGATGGGACTAGTGGTTGCGTCAGAAATGGTGGAGGACCGGGGCGGCAAGATGCGGACCAGCGTTCCCGGCGACTTGGGTGGAGCGACATTTGAGTTCGACCTGCCGCTAGCGGACGGTAACGTCGGAGGAGGCAATCCGTGACGGCTGCTGTACGGGTGCTCGTTATCGACGACGAACAATCGGTGCGAACGGCGCTGACAAGTGAGCTAACGGAAGGGGGGGCATCGGCCGGAGACGCGTTGCGATGGGAGGTTCAGAGCCAAGGCTTCGCTGGCGTCGAAGCCGCCCTCGTCAGCTTCCGTCCCGACATGGTCGTTCTCGATATCGCAGAAGGACAGATTCCCGACGAGGTGGACACGGGCAACCGTTCGTTCGAGCAGATATGGGACACCTGGTACTGCCCGATCGTCGTATACACGAGCTATGAAGGCAGGAGAGCCTTTTCCGAGTCTGATCAAGTCGTCGAAGTAATCAAGGGTATGGGATCGGATGCGCGGGTGGTTGCGGAACTCCAGAAGTTCGTACCGGTGGCCCGCATGATCCGATCCGTGCACGAGGACTTCGACGGGCGGATTCGCGAAGCGCTTCGGGATTCCGTCTGGACACTCCGCAGTCAGATCGGCATCGACGACGATGGCCTCGTGAATTCAATCCTTCGGCGGGCCGTCCGGAGGTTGGTGGCGGCTCAGGTGGACGCAGGAGCATCCGAGGGAGGCACGCTTGAACCGTGGGAGCGCTTCGTGATACCGCCACTCGGCAAGCATCTTCTCACAGCGGACATCTTGCGGACGGGAGACGCGGAATGGTCGATGGAAGACGCGTTTCGCTTGGTGCTTACACCGTCGTGCGATCTCGTTCACTGGGGGTCCAGTCCGCCCAAGGCTGCCCAAGTCTTGGTAGCGCGATGCGAGCCGATCGGAGATCTGGGAACGCTTGAGTTGCGGCCCGAGCGTTGTCTCAACAGCAAGGGGAAGAAAAGCCAACGGAGGAGACTGAGGGACATGGTGAGGGAGGGGATTGCCGGCCCCTACGTCCCCATACCACGATTCCGCGATCACGTGCCGCTCCGGAAGCTGTCAACGGTTGAGAGACACATTGCGGAATCAGTTTAGCGACCCGTCCTTTCCGGCGCCCCCGACATCGTGCTGCGCCCCGTCCTCGTCGTCAACTGCGCTGACGGGGAGCGGGGGGTTGATCCAGACCTCT
>CAZTOF010000060.1:0-4326 GCA_964615515.1 uncultured Gemmatimonadaceae bacterium | reverse complement strand
GGGCGGGGTCGCGGGGGGTTTCGGGCCCGAAGGCCGCGATCGAACTGGGCGTGAAGACCCTGCAGCCGGTCTCGGCCGCCACCTGCAGCACGTTGACCAGACCGTTCATGTTGATCCGGTAGGCCCGGAGCGGGTCCGCCTCCGCCGCCGCCGACAGGATGGCCGCCAGGTGGAAGATGTCGGTGGCGCCGAAGCCGGTGACCGTGCGACTGAGCGCCTCGAGGTCGAGACAGTCCAGCTCTTCGGCGAGGCCGCCGCGCGCCCAGGTGACGGGGTTGCGGATGTCGGTCGCAAGGGTCACGCCGGGCCCGTAGCGGTCCAGGAGGCACGCGCTGAGTTCGGTCCCGATCTGACCGGCGGCGCCGGTAACGAGGATGCGCTTCATGGTGGGGTGCGGGCTGCGGCGCCTTCTGTTGCGATGACGGCGGGGCCGTGGGTTCCGCCTGTGGGGACATGACAAGATGCCCGCAAACCGGCAGGAATCAAGGTGGGCGCGAGCCCCATACCCGGCACGACCCCGGGCGAGCACGCGCCCGGTCGCTTTCCCGTGTCTCCGGCTGTCCGCGGTCAGGCCCGCTCAAGCGCAGAGACCTGGCCGCTACCTCCAGCCGCCGGGACCGGGCCCGCGGAACCAGCGTCGGCCCTCCCGGCGGAAGCGGTCCCGATCGCCACGGCGGAACTCCCGGTAGGCTTCCCGCTGCTCCTCGGTGAGGATCCTGTCGATCTCGGCGTCAAGCGAATCCAGGCGGTTGCGCAGGCGGGGGAGCACCTCCTCCATGGCTTCCTGGGCGGCGACCCGCGAGCGCTCCATCGCCTCCTCGATCGCTTCCCGCTGCTCGCCGGTGAGTTGCAGCGCCCTGGCCATCCGGTCGGTAACCCGCGTGCGGGCCATGTCGGTGTAGCGGCGGGGCCCGTCGAGGAATGGGTGCGGCCTTCTCGTGTCGCCCGGGCGCTCGCCGGCGCCGGGGCGGCGGTCATCGGGGAAGGGGGGACGTTCGAAGGCGGGGTAGGGTTCGCGCCGGTGCTCGACGAGGCGAAGGACGCCCAGCGCCGTGGCGGCCCCCGCGAAGAAGACGGCGGCGAGGACGATCGCCGCCATGGCTCTGCCACTCATGGTGAATACTCCTCCATGGCCAGGATCAGTTCCTCGACCGTCGGCGTATGGCTGCCGTCCATCCACGCCGCGACCGACCAGGGGACCACCACCTCGTCGAGCGCCGCCTCGACCGGGACCGGGTCGGCGACCGGCAGCAGCAGCAGGGTGGCGACCGCCGCCGCCGCCAACCCCGCCGCCCCGGTCATCACGGGCCGGCGCCACTCCGAGAGGGTGCGGGCGAAGGCGTACCGGCGCCGGCGGGCCTCCAGCAGCGGGCGCGCCTCGGCCACGATGCGGCCGACCAGGGCCTCCCAGCGTCCGGGAGCGAGTTCCGGGGTCAGAGCGCGTCCTCCCGCTCGGTCCGCTGCACCGTCGTTTCGGGTGCTTCCGTTTCCGGGTGTGGGCAGTTCGGTCATGCTTCCGTTTCCCTTCGGTTCACGGATTCCCCAGCGCCAGGGGTCCCGCGAGTCGCTTGCGCATCGCCCTTCTGGCGACGTGCAGGTGGACCCGCGACGAGCCGGCCGAAATCCTCAGCTCGGTTGCGATCTCGCCGTGGCTCCAGCCCTCCAGGTCGTAGAGGACGAGAACCCTTCGCTGTAGTTCCGTGAGGTGTGTCATCGCTTCTCTCAGGTGGCTCCTCAGCTCCGCCCTGCCCGCGTCCGCGAGGGGATCGTCGCCCGAGGCGGCCGACCAGGCCTTCTCGAGGGGCGCCGCCTCTCGGACGCGGTTGTACTCCCTCCTGTTGTGCGCCGTATTGCGGACGATCGCCAGGAGCCACGCCCGGAACCCGTCCGGGTTGCGGCAGTCGTCGATCCGCGCGAGCGCCCGGATGAACGCGTCCTGGCACACGTCGTCGGCGTCGTCGGGGTTGTCCAGAGCGGCCCGGGCGACGGCGTGGGCCGTCCTGAGATGCCGCCGGACCAGCTGGTCGAACGCCCTGCCGTCTCCACGCCGGACGCGAGCGACAAGGATCCCGTCGGTCTCCCCACTGTCCATTCAGGTCCGGCTGGTTGAAGTGATGCGTACGAAGTGTGCCCGAGGAGCCCGCGAGCAATTCCCCACGGCGTTCGGGAGGTTCTTCCACGGACTCCCTGTCATGTGGACAGGCGAAGGGGGCGAATCGTTATGGAAGGGCCGCAGGTAAGGTAGGGGCCGGCGGGCCGCATCCCGGGCCCGGCGAACCCCCTTCGCGGTCACGGCGCCGGATCAGGGGGTGCGGTGGGCGACCCTGGGGGTCCAGCGGTCGGCGTCGCGTTCCTCGTACTTGTCCATCGCCCGCGCGAAGGCGCGGTCCAGGTCGATTCCCTGCTGGTTGGCGAGTGAAATCAGCACGAAGAGGATGTCGGCGATCTCCAGCTCCAGCTCCTTCGGCGCCTCGTCCTCGCGCTTGGGCTTGGAGCCGAAACGGTGGTTGACCTCGCGGGCGAGTTCGCCGACCTCCTCGATGAGACGGGCCAGGATCGCCAGCGGCGGCCAGTAGCCCTCCTCGAAGCGGCTGATCCAGCGGTCGACCCGGTCCTGCGCCTCGCGGAAGGTCACTCGCCGTCGCCCCCCGGCACGAGCACCAGCTTCCCGAAGACCTCGCCGGCCTCGAGCAGTTCGTGGGCCCGCCGCGCCTCCCGGAGCGGCAGCACGGCGTGGATCGGTGGGGTGGCAACGCGCCGGAAGACCTTGTCCATGGCAGCGCGGAACTCGTCCCGGGTGCCCATCGTCGATCCCAGGATCGAGAGCTGCCGCCAGAAGAGGAGCCGGATGTCGACCTTCGCGGCGGGCCCGGTGGTCGCCCCGAACGAGACCAGCCGCCCGCTCACGGCCAGGGCGCGCAGGAGCTGCGGCCAGATGGCCGCGCCGACCGAGTCCAGGCAGAGGTCCACGCCCCGCTTGTCGGTGAGGCGGTGGACTTCGCGGGCCCAATCGGTGGTGGTGCGGTCGAAAACGTGGTGGGCCCCCAGCCGGCGGACCCGCCGGACGTTCTTCTCCGACGACGTCACGGCGAACACCTCGGCACCCGCGGCGGCGGCAAACTGCACCGCCATGGTGGACACGCCCCCGCTCGCGCCCGTGATCAGAACGCGGTCGCCCTCCCGCAGTCTCCCTCGCGTCATGAGCCCGCGCCAGGCCGTCACCCCGGCCAGCGCGGCTGCCGCAGCCGTGGCGGCCGGAAACCCCTCCGGTAGCTCCACCACGTTTGCGGCCGGCGCCACCGCGAATTCCGCAAAACCGCCCTGCGTGTGCTCGCCGATGACCCGGAAGGGCTCGATGTCCAACCCCCGGATCCTTGCCAGGCGGTACCAGTCGTACGCGATCGACGGGTCGACGACCACGCGCTTGCCGAGCAGCTTGCGGTCGGTCCCGACCCCGGCCTTCTCGACGACGCCCACGATGTCGGATCCGCCGATGTGCGGCATCGGTATGTCGATGGGCAGACCGCGGCGCAGCCAGAGGTCCAGGTGGTTCATGGAGGAGGCCTCGACCCGGATCCTGACCTCGGCCGTCCCGGGGCGGGGGATGGGGACTTCGTCGACCTTGACGACCTCGGGGCCGCCGTTCCTGTGAAAAACCGCCGCCTGCACCGTGATGACCGTCCTTTCTCCGGACAACCTGGGAGGATCGCGCGAACTGCGGGGCCGCCGCCGCCGTGACATGACCGATGAAGTATATCGAAACGAAAGGAACGACGGCGACACCTGGCAGTCCGTGGATTGAGCCGCTCGAATGCCGGGAGGATTTTGTCCACGGGCTGTTAGCGCGTTTACGCTCGTACGCGAGGAGGAGGCGGCGGCTCTCGTCGTCGCGCGACGCCCCAGGGACGAAAGCACCAGCGGCCGGGTGCCGTGGGGGTTGGGTCCATGGGCTGCTAGCTTTCCTCGGGGCGGGGGCACCGCAACATCGACGACGAGGGGTGAAATGACCGAACCCGAAGGAGCGCCGGCGGCCGGAAAGGGAGAGGATGACCACACACTCGGCGGGTATTTCGCGGTCCACACCCGTCCCCCGGCCTTCGAGGCGGTCGACGGGCAGCCGTACACCGTTTCGATCGAGACGGAACGGACCGGGGACTTGAGGGCGCCGGTGGCCGGGTACCTGTTGTTCCCGCGCTGGGCCGCGACCGGCTTGGGCATCGTGGGCCATGTCGAGAGCCCCCTGCTCTGGCGGGGAGCGACCCGCGGCGAGGTGGTGGAGGAGGCGGGCGCGCTGACCCTGCACGAGGTGCAGCGCCTGCTGAACGA
>CAZTOF010000059.1:0-1975 GCA_964615515.1 uncultured Gemmatimonadaceae bacterium | reverse complement strand
GACGGGGTATGAGAACGAGCTTCGACGGGGCGGAGGAGGGACTTTCGGTGGGCGGAAGCGTCCTCACGGCGCTGGCGGGCGTGGACTACGAGGCGGGCCCGGTCCTTGCGGGGGTGGCGGGGTCGTACAGCCTCGGTGAGGGTACGCTGGCGCGGTCGGCGGAGGGATCGTCGGAGGAACTGAGCCAGGATGTCGAGTCGACCCTGAACAGCGTGTACCCGTACCTGCGGGTCCGGATGGCGGACCGGGTTTCGGCGTGGGGTCTGGGCGGCTTCGGCCGGGGTGAGCTGTCGTTTCCCGGTGCGGGAACGACCGGAGAGACCGGGATCGGCATGCGGATGGGTGCGCTCGGCGCCCGCGGGGCCCTGCTGAATCCTGCGGGGACCGGAATCTCACTGTCCCTCAAGTCGGACGCGTTCCTGGTGCGGATGAGTACGGACGAGAGCGCCGGGACGACACCGGTGGAGTCGGATGCGAGCCGGGTGCGCTTCCTCCTCGAGGCGGCGAGCCATGTGCAGGTCGGCACGAGTGGGCTCTTCGCCCCGCTGATCGAAGTGGGCGTGCGCATGGACGGTGGCGATGCCGAGACCGGCACGGGCCTCGAGGTGGGCGGGGGGCTGAAATACACCAACGAGGCGGCAGGCCTGAGCATCGAGGGAACCGGCCGCGTTCTGGTGAGCCACCAGGACACCGCCTTCAGCGAATGGGGTGTCGGCGGGGCGCTCATCTTCCAGCCCGGCGGCCCGGAACAAGGGCTGTCGGTGAGGATGGGCACGTCCTGGGGCGCGACGGCGGGCGGCGCCGAAGATCTCTGGGCCTCCCACGCGGTGGGCGGCGTCGGGACTGGCGGGCGCCGGGTCGGCGACTCCAGCGGCCGCTTCACGGCGCAACTGCACTACACCATGTCTCCGTTCGGCGACGGCGTGGCGATGGCCCCCTATGCCGAATTGGGGATGGCCGGTGGCGCGCAGTCGCGAACTACCCTCGTGGGCTGGCGCGTGGATGTCCTCGATGCCCTGAGGTTGAACCTCGAAGCGGACCTGCGGTCGCGCGATTCGGGGCAGGAGGCGGGGAGTCTGTCACTGCGTGTGGCACTCAGGCCCTAGCAGCCTAACAGACAAGCCCGTGGAGCATCGGGGTGGCCACCCCAACCGGCGTGGCCATGACCGTTATCCACGGACTGCTAGCTTCAGCTTCGCATTCCGCCGTAGCGCTGCTACCGCCCCCTCGTCGCTCGCGGCCATGGCCGAGCGAAGCGATCCAGTTTGACATGTGACAGCATCGAAGGCGGAGCCGCCTTCCCGGGGGCGTCTGTTCGCGCGTGGCCGGTCTGTCTATTGTGAAGACATGGAACCGGTGAACGGCACGTCCAGCCCCGCCTGGGCAAAGGTGGTCGACCAGACCCGCTGCATCGGCTGCCATGCGTGCACCACCGCCTGCAAGTCCGAGAACGAAGTCCCGCTGTCGGTGACGCGCACCTACGTCAAGTACGTTGACACCGGTGTCTTTCCGGAGGCGCGGCGCTCCTTCCAGGTGACCCGCTGCAACCAGTGCGCGAAACCGCCGTGCGTCGACGCCTGCCCCACCTCCGCGATGTTCCGGCGCGCGGACGGGATCGCCGATTTCGACAAGAGCGCCTGCATCGGGTGCAAGGCGTGCATCGCGGCCTGTCCCTACGACGCGATCTTCATCAATCCCGAGGACCATTCGGCCGAGAAGTGCAACTTCTGCGCGCACCGCCTCGATATCGGGCTCGAGCCGGCCTGCGTCGTAGTGTGCCCGACCGAGGCGCTGCTCGTGGGCGACATGAACGACCCGTCCTCGAAGGTCGCCGGAATCATCAACCGCGACCCGGTGGCGGTCCGGCGGCCCGAGAAGGAGACGCTGCCGAAGCTGTACTACAAGGGGGCCGACCAGGTGACGCTCGACCCGCTGGCCGCGCAGCGTCCCGGGGGCGGGCTCTTCATGTGGAGCG
>CAZTOF010000058.1:0-2246 GCA_964615515.1 uncultured Gemmatimonadaceae bacterium | reverse complement strand
AGGTCGGCCCGCGCCCGCCGCTCGCTGCGGTGCGTCCGCGCGTTGGTGATCGCGGCGGCGGCCTGGGACGCGAACAGCGTCAGCACCTCCTCGTCGTCGCCGGTGAACTCCTCGCCGTCGGCCTTCTCGGCGAGGAAGAAGTGGCCGACGTCGGCGCCCCGGTGGCGCATCGGTGTTTCCTGGAAGGTCGGCGAGAACGTCCGCGCGGGCGCGATGCCGAGCGAGCGAACGTAGGCGGCCAGGTAGGTGAGCCGCAACGCCCCCGGCAGGTGGCGGAGGTGCTCGAACAGGGGCCGCTGTCGGGCCAAGCCGCCAGCTCCCGCTTCCTCCTCCCGTCGTTCCACCAGAGCACGGGACAAGTTCGGGTGCTCTCGGCAGCATAGCGCAGTGTTTTATGATAAAGACACGAAAAATATTCTCTGCACACACAATGTTTACGCACTATTGATCTAGGATCCCACCATGGACGTACCTGTGGTCAACCGTGAAGCCGAGCCGGTGCTGGGAGGTGCCAGTGGCATGACTCTTGCCCAGCCAGCCAGCCAGCCAGCCAGCCAGCCAGCATAGTCTCACGGCCTCAGAAGCTGGGGCTCTACCGCACCCTGCGCAATTCCCCTGGAGATCGAAGCCCGCGAGCTCCCGCGCAGGTCGAACACCTCCGGCGGAACCGCGAGCGGGGGCGGAGACGATGACCGCCGGGCGCGGGCGGGACGATCTCGGCGCTGCCGCGCGAAGCCCGTCGGCGGCTGCACCATGTCATCTCGGGCGCCTCGCCGTCTGTGCCGCGATTGTCCTGCTCGCCCTTGGCGGTCACCCGCGGCCCGCTACGGCGGCCCCGTGCACCGGCGATAGCGCACCCGCCGGGGCGTTCTGGGTCGCCTGCTTGACGGTGGGGCAGAGCGGGGGAGACGTAGGCTACTTCGTCGGAAGCTTGGGCGCGTTGAGTGATACCTCGGTGAACTCATTCACCGTGGAGTCACTCTCCTACTCCACTGTTGGCGACGTCATCGCCATCGGTTTCGCTGCCAACAACACCCTGCGCACCGCTGTGGCAGACTGGACGCTTCACTACGGCGCTGGCACTCTGGGCTTCAGCAGCGGTACTCGCAGCTTTTCCTCGGAAGACAATCGGGACGTGTGGATTTGGTCCCTGACCGACCAGCCTTGGTCGTCCGGCAACACAGTTACTGTCGCGTTGAGCAAGCCCGCCGCGCCGGTGCAGCCGGAACCACAGCCGGATCCGAACACGGCGCCGACGGTAACGATCACGGCGGCGAGCACGACGGTCCCGCCAGGCGGGACGGTTGCGCTCAAGGCGACGGCGACCGACTCGGACGGGACCATCGCAAGCTACAGGTGGGGCGCGCGGCCCGTCAGCAGGTCGTCCTACAGCACGACCACGGGAGAGTTCAGCACGACCTCGGGAGCGGAGACGGTATGGACGGCGCCGGAGCGGGCCGAGAAGTATTACGTGCGCGTGCGGGTGTGGGACAACGGCGGGGCGACTGCACATGCTGTCGTGACGATCACGGTTGACGACGTGGAACCGGTGCCGGCGTTGCCGGCGGTCGGACTCGCGTTGCTGGCGTTCGTGCTGGCGGCAAGCGGGGCGAGACATCGCCGAACGCGAGCGGTACCGCCTACCGAAGGCAGGAAGACGTGGTCGTGGCCATAAGCTCGAGAGGCGGCGGGATGAGTGGCACGGTGGTATTCGGGGCGGATGCTCGAGGAGCGGGCACGGTCGGAAGACAACAGTGAGTTGATGCCTCGCCGGAGGGGCTGGCGCGGTCAATCTTACGCCAGTGGGAGCTGGCTCTCGTCGGCGCGGAGCTGGAGCGAGTCGGGCTGTCGGGTCGGCTTTGGGGGCTGGTGTCGCAACGACGGGGGTTCTGTTCTGGTCTGGCGTGACCCGCTCGGCCCGCACGTTCCCCGTCTCGCGGTCTCGCGGACTCTCGCGGTCTCGCGGTCCCCCCGCGGCGACAACGGCCCCGGCCGCGGGCGGCGGTCCCGCGTGGGTGGAACCGTGGGCGTACCCGGCACGTCCTGACAGAAATGCCAATGAATCATGGGGTTTCTCGCTGTATTCGCACTATCGCTGCTTAACCTCGGAGAAGCGCCGCGCCGAGGGCGTCCCGACCTTCGCCGAGGCTGCCGAGCGCGTACTCGAACAGAAGCGCGGCGCTTCTCCGAGGTTAAGCAGCGATAGTGCGAATACAGCGAGAAACCCCATGATTCATTGGCATTTC
>CAZTOF010000057.1:0-3133 GCA_964615515.1 uncultured Gemmatimonadaceae bacterium | reverse complement strand
CCTCCCCTCGCCGCGCTCTCGGACCTGGACGTCTACCGCACCGTCAACCGCGACATGCTCTCGGGCACCGGCCCGGCGAGCATGCTGGACATGTGCGCCGTGAGCCTCCCCGCCGGCCTCGACGAGCACGGCATGCCCGTGGGTCTGCAGCTGATCGGCCGGACCGGTACGGATCACGACCTTCTGGACCGCGCTGCCGCCGTGGAGTCGGTGCTGGGTACCAACGTGGAGCGACTGGGCGTCCCGCCGCGGGTGGCCCTGCCCGAGGAACGATGATGTAGGACTGATCATCAGACGCTATGTTGTTCGCCTCACGGTCAAATGGAGGGACGCCATGGCGTCGAAGGAAGAACTCACCGGAATCAGAGACATCGTGGAACGGGCCTTCGCCGGTCACTTCGGCGAGCACGACGTGGAGATCACCCTTGAGCCGTGGGTGGACCACTACGGGTACGAAATCGTCGATGTCGTCTTGGTATTCGACGAGATGCCCAGCGAATTGCGAGGGCGCAGGATGGAGGAGTTCCGCGGACAGATCGACGAAGAAATGGTCGGCCGGAGCCTCCTCATCGACACGCTCTTTCGGTTCCACCTCCGGGAGGAACTCGAAGAGGCGATGCGGGAGTAGTTGCCGTGAATCCGAGCCACTGGCTGGAAGCCGCCGAACAGCTCGTCGATGAGGACCGACGTGGGGCCCCGAGGCAGGTCAATCTCCGTTGCGCGGTGAGTATGACCTACTATGCTGTCTTTCACCGGTTGGCCAACTCGACCGCCGACGCGTTCGCCGGGGGCACCAGACAGAAGGACTGGAGTTGGACCCGGGCCTATCGGGGCATTGACCCGTAATACCGTTCGACATACCGGCGCACCCGGTACTTCCGCGCCGTGTTCGCCGAGCTCATGTAGCGAATCTTGCCGAATACGGGCCGTTCCGGCCCCCACGCGCGGTCGTGGAGGCCAAGCACCCAGAGGATTCCCGTGTACGAATTCGGGTCCCGCCCGTCCAGCGCGTACTTGTCGTTGAGCACGATCATGGTCTGCAGCGCGGTGCGCGCGCTCTCGCTCCACTCGAGGATCTTCTTACCCCACAGCATGCGCAGATAGTTGTGGATCCTGCCCTCCCGTCGCAGCTGATTCTGCGCCGCGTTCCAGAGCGAGTCGTGGGTGCGGGCGAATTCGAAGTCGTCGAGGCCGTAGATCACTTCGCGGGGGTCGGATGCATGTTCGGCAAGCGTCTCGCGCGCCCAGGCCGGCAACGCCTCGTATCGATCGTAGCCTTTGACCTGAAGACACCGGTTGAACCCCAGCTCCCGCCAGGTGACGAGCTGGTCGAGGAACGCCTCCGAGCTCTCGGTCATGCCCCACCATCCGGCTCTGCGCCCCTTGGTGTCTTCGGCCAGATCGTCGCGGGTCCAGCCCTCGCGCGCGGAGATGCCAGCAAGGACCTCGTGCGCGGAGATATGGCCGAAGTGAAGGTACGGGGACAGGCCGCTGGTGGCGTCGACATCGGGGCGGTTTCGCTCGGTGGCGTAGCTGGCCAAACGCGAGTCGGCAAAGGACGAAAGCCGCGCCTCCGCGGCACTTGCCCCGCCTTGCACTTCGACCGGGCCGACCTCGTGGTCGATGGGGAGGCTGGCGATCAACCTCGCCGGATCCCGAAGGTCGGCGCCAGGCCACTGCCCGAGGACTTCCGGGGGGATCGCAACCGTCTGATTCGGCTGAAGGGCGTCCATCGGGTTGGGAGAAGGAGCCTCCGGCAAGTGCCCGGGGAGCTCCCGTTGCAGAAAGCGCCGGAAAGCGTACGCCGTGGCAAATGTGCGGTCCGCCACGCGCATCGGAAGCAGGCCGTTCGAATCGACCGCCTCGAGGCGGACCGGCAGGCGCGGCGCGACCGACCTCAGCATCCGGGGCAGGAAGAACGCCGGATAGTCGTCGGTCACCACGACCGCCGTTCGGGTGGCAAGGGCTTCCAGAAGCCCCTTCCCGGCTCCGTCTCCAGGCTCGACATAGGCGTAGTAGGCGACATCCTTCCGTTGAAGACGTGCCTCGTTCTCCACCATTCCGTCAATCACGAAACGGTGGAAGCGGTCGCACGCCCACCGGTATCCGGCGCGGAGCGGTTCCAGGACCAGGAG
This sequence comes from uncultured Gemmatimonadaceae bacterium, assembly GCA_964615515.1. Taxonomy (GTDB): domain Bacteria; phylum Gemmatimonadota; class Gemmatimonadetes; order Longimicrobiales; family Gaopeijiaceae; genus Bin94. The sequence continues at coordinate 998 of CAZTOF010000057.1, read as the reverse complement.
CGGCAGACGGAGTGCATTGCCGTGCTCAACCGCCCGCTGAAGTGCGAAGTTCCACCGGGTGCGCCGCGCAGCCGTCATCCAGTACAGCACGAAATCGCCGCCGGAAGCTACCGGGGCGTCGTTGGCGCGGATGATGCGAACTGCCGGTACCGCTGGCAAACCAGGCGTCGGTCGGAACATGGGCCTTTGCCGGTCCTGGGCCTGAGCCCTACAACCGCAACGCCCCGATCACCTCCGCCAGCACCGCCACCGCGATCTCCTCCGGCGTGCGCGCCCCAATGGGCAGCCCGATGGGTCCGTGGATCCGGTCCAGGACCTCGGCCGAAAACCCCACCTCCCCCAACCTCTCCCGCCTGGCACCCTGCGTCTTCCGGCTCCCCAGCGCACCCACGTAGAAAGCGTCGCTCTCCAGTGCCGCGATCAGCGCCGGGTCGTCGATCTTGGGGTCGTGGGTGAGCGCGACCACGGCCGTGCGGCCGTCCGGCGCCAGCCCCGCCATCGCCCGGTCCGGCCACTCCTTCACGAGCACCGCACCCGGAAAGCGGTCCGCCGTTGCGAACCCCTCACGCGGATCAAGCACGGTCACTCTGAGTCCCGCCAACGCCGCCATCGGCACGAGCGCCTGCGCGATATGCACGGCCCCCACGACGATCAGCCGCGGCGCCCGGATGTACGGGCGCAGGAAGACGGGGCCGTCTCCCGTCTCGACCATGCGCGACTCGCCCACCCGGAGCACATCGGCCAGCGCGCCGCGGTCCACGCCGAGGCAATCCGAGCCACGCCCGGCTTCGACCAGCACCTGCGCCCCGTCACCCGGACGCGTAGCAAGCACCACATCCCGCCCCGACTCCTGGGCCGCGACGAGTTCGCGCAACACCTTCGCATTCATCCGCGAGGCCTCCCCGCGTGTCCCGCGAACCGGCGCGGAGAGCCGTGCCTCCCCTCGGTCAAACCACCGGCTCCACGAAGAGATGCACCCTCCCCCCACACGCCAGCCC
>CAZTOF010000056.1:0-4225 GCA_964615515.1 uncultured Gemmatimonadaceae bacterium | reverse complement strand
CGATATCCGAAGGATCGGTCGCGTGTGCCGGATCCGGGCACGCAAGGTCTATTGGGCGCTCGGAGCCGGGGCGTTCTTTCGGCGGCGCCGGATCACCACTTGGGACGTGCTGATGCGACGACTGCTGGCCACTCGACTACATCCTTGAGCTTCCCGGCCTGCCATGGCTATCGACCGAGGCCCGAGCAGGTCGCCGCGTTCGAGGCGAATCGGGATCGAGCGCCGGATCCCCAGCGCAGCTACCGGGGCGCGACCGGGAATCTGCGACGCCACTTCCACCTTGGGCTACCGGTCGCGCTGGATGGCAAGCGGGCGGTTTTCGTCCATGTCGATCCCGGCCACGAGACCGCGAAGCGCTACGCGCCTGGGGCGGCGGCGTACCGGGAGCTGTGGGCGATGCTCCGGGATCTCGGATACAAGATCGATGTCGTGGCCGTTGAACGAGTCATGGGAGGCGACGAGGCGCGCGGAACGCGTGTTCGACAACTGGGCGAGAGGCCCGCGCCCATCGGAGTAGGACGCGGAGACCGAGCGGGAGATCGAGTGGATCAAGGAGGTCATACGCTGCATGGACGAGAGGCTGCTCCGAGAGGTAATGCGGCGACATCCGGGCGGGCTCGTGCGGCTGGTGGAACTCCAGAATCGGGTTCGCCGAGAGTCCGGCTGGGGGCTGTTGCACCGGGTGAGCACTTGGCGGACGAAGCGGCTCGCGCGGAGGCCGTCCTGACGAGGGATTCGGCCGTGCCGATGCCGTACGGGGCATGTGTATTTGACGTCGAAGTCGACCGGACACGGAATCTGCCCTTCGACGGGACACGTGGCGGACGCCGCAAGTTGCTGTCGATATTGCGGTTGTGCCGTGATCGCCGGGGTGGTCCGTGATGCTCGGGGGCGCGGCCGTGGCTGGGAGTATCCATGTTAAGCGGATGCCCGATTTTCTCGGAGCGACTGCCTCGCAGCGCTTCCGCTACGGTGCTCCCAAGTCCGGTCGCGTTGGGGAGAGGTGGGTTGCGGCGCTCGCCAAGAACCGCCATTCTACCCACTGAGAAAGTCGCTGCTCGCGATACGTAAACTTCAGGATGTGGAGGACAAGCATGCTTCACTCGGTTCGCAGGTTCGACATCGTCGGGGCGTGTCTGTTGGTCACGCTACTCACGGGAATGGGCTTGGCGGCTCAGTCAGTTGGTGAGAACTACGAGTGCTCTATGGAGTGCCACGAGATCGCTCAGGAGGTGTATGAGCATCTCGGTGGCGGGAACAGCGCGGCAGACGTGGCGTATGAGGCGTACATGAGTTGCGTTTTCTCGAGCTGCGGGTGACGCCGCTACGTCAACGCGAGCAGCGGGGAACGTGGACCAAGTGCGGGCGTGTCCTGTTCGTTTTCGCGGTAGCAGCAAGTTGCACGTATTGCGGTCGGTTCGACCAGGCAACCGAAGCTCTGTTTCTTGACCCCGTCGCTTCATCGGATGCTCCGCTGAGTGACAACGGGACGATAGCTCTGGCCGATGAGGCTACGGCCTGCGTGATCGACTCCTACCAAGTCCGGGTCAACTGTATCAACCGAGCGAGCGGTTCCTTGGCCGCCTTCGGTCGCCAAGGACAGGGACCCGGAGAGTTCCGCAGAAGTCCAACGGACATGGTCCGCGGACCGGACGGGACCATTGGGGTCGTCGATTTGGGCGGGAGGCGCATGTTCATCTTCGAGCCTTCGGGCAAACTCCTGTCCGAAGTGGCTCTCCCCGGTATCCTTGTCACGAGAGCTCCCTTGGGCTCGACCTTGATGGCGTGGGAACTGAACCTCGATCTCGGCAACCGTTCCTTCGGCGGGCGGCACATCGAGATGGACATCGCGTCGGGAGAGATCGTCTGGGAACGGACCTTTCCCGAGAGCATTACGGTGGCGGCGGATTGTGGCCAGCGAGATTATGAAGGCATGGACCGAGCGCTCGCGTTGCCTTCGGGAGGCATGGTCATCACAGGGTTGTGTCGAGGGCAAATGGTCTTTCTCGCGGACCGAAATGCCGATAGCGGAACCTTGATCCAAGCCCCGAAGTACTCTCCGCAGTTCCCCACGGAAAGGGACGTAGAGCGTTATCTGGAAGGTTGCGGCCCCCCGTCTCCGACGTTCTTTCGCCCGCGATGCGAACTCGAGAAGTTTCGGAGCACACCAAAGCCTTACGCCGCGCATTACTGGGTTGACAACCTAGGTCGGCTTTGGGCGCTTACCAATCGCGACCGCGAGGATTTCTCGTACTTGGACGTTTTCACCGATGAGGGATTCTTGGGCTCGGTGCGCATCCGCCACCGCGCCATCGGCTTTGACGTGTTGGAATCTACGCTCGCGGTATTGGTCGACCGTCCGGTCGGCCCGGATGATGCGGACGGCTTCCCGGATCGCGGCATTGACTGGTACGAGATCGACGGGCTAGATCTTGGAGGCTCCATCCCTTAGACGACCGTCGCGGAGGCGGTGTGGCGACCTCCGACCGCTGTCTGGCCATCCCGACGAGGCGCCTGCTGCTGTGAGAGTCGCTTCCCACTTAATGGGGCATCGTAGGAGTCAGACAACTCTGGAGGACACATATCTGGAGGAAGCGGAACGAACGGAGACCCTGCTGCTTCCCGGCCACCCCCAGGCTCGCCGGTTGCCTCCTCTCCCGCGTTCAAGGAGATGTTGAAACTCCATCCAACTGTCACCTACTTCAGGCTCGGGCCTCACCCCTCGCACCCGCTCCCGTTCAGGCTCATCTCCGTATTGGAAAAGACTGTCAGGAGACGGGAGCCACGATTTCGCGGAGTGTGAGAGCAGGGCCATCCACGACCGGGCTGGGATCCTCCCGCGTCGGCATGTCGAGTTCCATCGCCGGAAGTCCGAAACCGGGGATACTCCTACCCCTCTGGAGATCGAAGTTCGCGCGTTACATGCGATCCTGCGGCTTCGGATTCCGCCCAACCGGCCTCCCGAACGCCCGGAATAGCCGTGAGCGCGGTCTTCCGGGATCGGGGGCTCCGGGTGGCTGCGGCACCCACCATGCAGCTTTGGTCGGCCGAGGCGAGGTGCAAGCGGTCGGGCCGCTGAGTTGCGAGAGTCACCGCCCCGGCCGGAGGGGCGGGCTCCGCCCGTCCCAGAGGCCGGGGGAACCGGCGCCGAGGCGGCGGGGCCGGCGATCGCGCGCAATCCGCCGGTTTCGGATGTGGGGCCAGCCCAGAGCCGTCGGCACTCGGCTCCTTGGACGATGCCCGCCTCGAAGCGGCGCTCAAAATGCTTTCCCGCGTAGGGATCTCTGGCTCGGTAGCGACCCTTGGGACTCCCCACCTTTTGTCAACGCTGTTGAAGGCGGGGCTGTAACCCCGCATCGGAGGGCCGGAAGGGCTGGGCAGCGTGCCGGACGGGTTAGTTCGAAGGGGAGCATGGCATCCCCTCGGCAGCCGCTGCCGGGGTTCGAAGGGGCGGAGTCCCTCGCCAGCCCTCGGGTTATACCGAGGGTAAGCTGGCTCCCGGCCATTAGCAGGTCGGGAGCCAGCTTCCCGAAGGCGGTCGCCGCCGCAGCTGGCCGTAGCGCCCACGCGGTTGTGGAGCGCCCCGCCGGACCGCGCCGGGAGAGGAGATCAGGCCGCATGATTCTCCGCCGGGCGTGGAGGCCGGTAGCAGGTCTGGGTTCTCAGCATGGCGCAGGCGACCGCGAGCAGGCGATCCGCGACGGAACGCAGGGCGCGAGCATGGCCGTGGCCGCGCCCGCGAAGGGCGGCGTACTTGGCCTTGCTGACGGGATCGTGCTGGACCGCGACCCGCGCCCAGTGGTAGACTGCATCGCGAAGACGGTCATGGGCCGCCACGCGGCGCATGACGAGCTTGTACTTGCCGGACTGCCGTGTGACGGGCGCGACGCCCGTGAGGCACCGAAGGGCCTTGTAGTCCCGGCGCGCTAGCGCTTGGGGCGCCTCGGCGAGCAGCGTGGCGAGGACGGTCTGGCCGACTCCGGGCAGGGAGGAGAGGACCGTCACGTCGCGCTGCCCGCCGATTTGGTCGGAGCCGGAGTCCTCGCTGTCGTCCAAGGCGTCGATCAGGCGTGCGATCTCCCGCTTGGCTTCGGCGAGTTGCCGCTGTACGAGGCGGAGGCGCTCGGAGGCGCTTTCGATGTGGGCCACCGCGGCCTCGGTGGTGCCGGGCGCAACGGCAATGGCCGGTGCGCGGAGGATCTCGAAGAGCTGGTCGGCCGTGATC
>CAZTOF010000055.1:0-5189 GCA_964615515.1 uncultured Gemmatimonadaceae bacterium | reverse complement strand
CATCCTCTTCCACCTCGGCGGCCTCGACCTCTACCCCGATGGCCTACGCGCATGACCTGCTACCCACCAGAAAGGGGGAAGAACCCGCGGGAGCTTCCGCAGTAGTGACTCCGGATGGTCCGAAACAGAAGGTCTGTGCCTCGCTTGGATGCCCTGACGAGACGGACCTGGAGTGCTTCAAGGGCAAAGTGGGGATCCAAGTCGGTCCTGTCGTGATCGAAGGCACGGTGACCTGCTATGAGCCCCTTCGCCAGTCGTGAGTAACTCACGCACCTGGGAAGCCCCCGACAGCGAGGCCAGGAAAGCACTGGGCGTGCGTTGCGCTGTCGTCGCCGTTGCCGTCGGGCTTGTCTCTCCACTTCCAGCCGATGCCCAGGCCCGCACGTGGCTGGGTCCGCTTGAAGTAGTCGACCGGATCGCGGACGGCGAAGGGACCCTCTTCGGCAATCCCCGGATGATCCGAGGCTCCCCCAGGGGCGGTTTCGTACTGGCCGACTGGGGCGAGCACTCGGTCCGGGAATACTCACCGTCGGGAGAACTGCTCTGGCGGGTCGGCAGAAGAGGGGAAGGGCCGGGAGAGTTCTCCGCGATCATGGATCTGGAGTTCGATGCGACCGGCAATCTGCTGGTCCTGGACCGGGCAAATCGGGTCACGATAGTGAATCCGTCCGGTAGTGTAGTGGCCACGAAGGGAACACCCGAGGGCAATCAGATTCTTCCTGCCGGATTCACTCCCGGCTGGGCCACTCTGGCCGCCGACCGGATGCGGGCTCTCTGGACCTCGGATTCGCGGACGGTCAGGATGCCACGGGGTGTGTCTTTCGAAGCCGCGATCGTCGGCGAAAGATGGGCTGCCAACGCGCCGGACGGGGAATCGGTGGTGTTTCACCGGTGGTCCGACCTCATGATCATCCTGGCGTCCGATGGCAGTGTTCGGTCTGTGGTCCGAGGGATCGAGACCATTGACTTGCCGAAAGCCGTGTTTGTCAGTCGTACCGTGGACGGCTGGGAGATCAGTGGGCACAAGGTTGACCCGAGAGCCGTCGAAGCCACCCGAAGCGCTGCAGTCAGCGATGATCGCGTTTTCGTGCTGTTCCTGGGCGATACGGAGGACGCCGGACAGATCGTCGACACGTACTCACGAGATGGGGTCTACGTGGGATCGTACCGGCTTCCGGATGATGTCCGGGCCAGTCGAATGGCGGTGCTGGTGGATGGACGCCTCGCGCTCCTTGACAACAGCTTCATTCCAGAGGTCGTGATCTTGCGGACGGTCTCGGAAACAACCAAGGCGTACTAGGACGATGGCGCGCATCATCCTACTTGCCCTCGCATCTTGCTCGGCAGTCGTAGGGGCTGGCTGTGGCGGTGCTGTCGGTTCCCAGGCCGACTTGCCGTTTCATCTCTTCCGCGAAGCAGGGCTGGGAGGTGACGCGGCGACCCTCGTGGTGATTGTCAGCCCATTCAGCTGCGGCTTGTTCGGTGCCGACCTGCGACGGATCAGGGCCATGGGGAGCAAGGTCGGCGTCACGCTGGTGTTTGTCGCGGACACAGACTCGCCTTCAGACAGCATCCAGGTCGCAAAGACGGCGCTGAGCTTCGGACTGGGAGACGATGTGCCGCACGTAATCGTTGACGAGGCAGAATACCGTGTTCACCTGTCCGCCCCGTTGGGGTTGCGGATGCCGGTGTTCCTGCTGTCCCGGCGCAATGCCACCATGGCCGCATTCAGCAATCTGGACCCACGACATGCTCTTACCGCCATTGAAGCCATCCTGAAGGAGGGGTGAAACGATGCTCAACAGCCGCAATGTCCTGACCGCACTGAGCTGCCTGGTGCTGGTCAGCGCCGGGGGCCGCACGGCTCCCCCAACCCGCGCAACGTTCTGCGAGGAACTCGGCTGTGCGGGGGGCGAACTCGAGTGTTTCGAGACTACGATTCCCGTAACCACGTGTGTGGATTGGCTTTGGCCACGGTGCTGGGACATCGACGTGCCGGTCACGTGCTTTGAGCCCGGTCGAGGGGGCGGCAACGATGAGGATTGACTCTCGGCCAGAGAGAAGGGCGGTTCATTCCTGCATGTTTCGTCGCCTGGTTCCATGTCTTCAACTTGCTCTTGCGATGCTGTCCGCCGTCCCTGGAGTGACCGCTCAGACGGCTCCGTCCACCATCGTCGGCAGTCTCAGTTGCCAAAAGTGTGGCGTAGAACCTGTTGAAGTGCTTCGAATCGGAGCCCGAGAAGGTCGTGGGGTGCTCCCTTCATCTCCGATCGCGGTAAAGATCGGCGCTCAGGGAAGCTACTGGTTGCTCTTCCCCCCTGGAATTCCGCCCATGGTCTTTGCGAGCGACGGCGAGTTTCTGCTGAGGTTGGGGAGAAGCGGTGATGTCCCTGGCGATGCTAGTGGTGCAATGGGTGAATTAGGCCCCATAAGGGAAGTAATTCGGGTTGCAGGGGATTCTACGCTGGTTGTCGAAGCGCGCGATAGAGCGTTACTGCTCGATCCTGACTTGGATCTCGCACGAGCGATCCACCTTCCGGCCTTCGATGTGATGAGCACATTGGTCCTCCGGTGGCCCCAGGTGGTCGTCTTCGACGCAGTCATTTTCTCACCGGCGTCAATCGGATGGCCTCTTCACTCAGTTCGCATGGACGGCAATGAGGCAACTGTTCTTTACTCCTTCGGGCTCAACAAGGGTGAACTCCTGCCGGGTCCCAGCCATCGCCAAGCGCTCCGCAGGTGGCTCCTGGCTAGGCCGGAATACGAATTCTGGGCAGTGAATGCGGACCGATACTCTCTCACGACATGGGACAGTACATTGACCGCGGTGGAAACATTGGAGCGCTCGCCGGAGTGGTTTCCCGCCGACTCGCGTCTGGGACTTGGCGGACGCCGGAATGCCCCCGATCCCTTTATCGCGGGGGTGGCGGGGCATGCCGGGGATTCGGTTTGGGTATTCTCAGCAATCCCAGGGGAGAAATACGCACTTGCGTGGAAGAATGTCCCCGAGAACGCGTCGGGAGAGCTACCGGCCTCGCTCCTGGATTTCTCCAAGCTGTACGGGACGCGAATTGACCTGGTGCACGCTTCTCGCAAGCCCGTGGTAGTGGCAACGGTCGACTATCCGGGACCGATCATTTCCGCCCTTCCCGAAGGTCGCTTTGCGGCTGACACAAGCAATGACGATGGAACGCCATTTGTATCCATATTTGAGCTAAGAGTCCTCAGAGAGCCAGTTGAAGAGGGCTTGCCATCTCACCCAACAAGGAGGTAATATCATGAGAACTGCAGGATTGACGCTGGTGACCGCTACAGCCTTGCTGACGTTACCACCCCCCGGAGCCGAGGCTCAGGGTGCACCCGGCGGGCTTGGGTGTGGGTATGTTGCCGAGTGCTGGGGGTTTCCGGCCACGGGCAATCACGCATTGGTACCGGCGGGGAGTCCCAACTACGATGGAGTGCACAGGGAGTGTAAGATCTGCTACGAAAACGGGGGGACGTCAGATTGGACGAAGTGTCACGACCCGTGCGAGCTTGTCGAGGGTCCGGAAGCCGGGCGCCCAGCATACGACCACGCGTATCGGGAGTTGATTGCGGCGGCTTCCGGTGGTGATGTGGATCGGGTGCTAGTCATCGCAATGTCGGTTCCGAGACACGCAGTCTTGAATGATGAACGCGGCTCGCTCCAGATTCGAGCGTGCGACGGCCAGACCCTGATCGCCAACATTCCACTGGACTCGGGAAGACTGGCGCTTGCCAGCAGACTGTACAGAGACGCGTCGACGATGGAAGACGCTTCTGCGAAGGTTGTCCGCTCCCCCGATGGAAACGCGAACGATGACAACCTCCATTAGTCGGTCGTCGCGATTCTCTCGCCCGAGGGCCTCAAGGCTTCCCGCACCGATGGCCATCGCTGTGACGTTGGTTCTCCACGCGACGAGCACCGCGGGATGTGCGGCTCCGGACGACCGTGGTGATGACGACGGACCCCCCTCCCGGTCGATCACGATCGAGCGGGAGGTCGTGCTGGGAGACAATCACGAGGCCCTGGTCGGCCAGGCGGTCAAGCTGGTTCAGTTGGCCGAACGGTACTACGTCAACACTCCGGCTCTGCCCGCCGAGATCCTGGTCTTCGATCTCGGGGGGAGATTCCTCAGATCGATGGGTCGGCCCGGAGAGGGGCCGGGGGAGTTTTCCATCATCGAAGACATCGATGTGGGACCCGACGGCAACCTGTGGATCTTCCACGCAGGGCGTGAGCTGACGATCATCGACACCCTCGGGACGCTGGTCGCGACCCATCCCGGGCGCTGGCTGGTTGGCTCGAACGGGGCCGATGTTCTTCCCGACAGTACGATTCTGATGAACGCGGTCGTGCCCACGCCCGATCTGGTGGGACGCTGGGTGCATGCGTGGAAACCGGGATCCGGGATTCTGTGGTCCCTGGACGACGAGGTCACCGTGTACCAGGGGCTGGTGGAAATAAGGCATGTGGCGCCGTACGCCGACGGCTTCTGGCTCGCCTGGAGGACCGACCGGTTCCGTCTGCTCCAGTACACCCCGCAAGGCAAACTCGTCAAGGAGTTCCGCCCGGTGCGGCCATGGTTCGAGGACTTCAAGGTGACCCCCCCTCCCTCGCCGTTGAACGAAGGCGTGACCGACCGTGCGAAGCTGGTCTGGCCCCGCCCAACGGCGGAGATCAGAGACATCCATGTGGATGGGCCCGTCGTCTGGGTTCTTGGAAACACGGCCGATGAGAATTGGGAGCGGGTCTATGAGGAGGGGTGGTTCAACCATGGGCAGTACAGCGATCCTGTCGTCGAAGCGTACGACATCGCATCGGGCGAGTTGCTGGCGTCGGAGACATTCGATCCAGACAATGCCAGGTTCGAGAGCTTCACGTCCGATGGCAGGATTGTTGCCAGCGAGCACTATGAAATGTCGAAGAGGGTAAGTCTCTGGTCCGTCACGCTCATCGGCGAAGCCGCAGATGGAACATAGTTGGAACAACCCCAAACCAATGGAATCAAAGGAGATGCGAAAAATGAGAACTGGAGTTGCCCCGCTATGGCGGACACCTTTCCATTTGGGTGAACCAAAGGAGGTGAGCCATGGCTGGAAGAAGGCGAGGGCGGTATCCGCCCGAGTTCAAGGAGCGGATCGTCGAGCTGGCGAGGGCGGGTCGTAGT
>CAZTOF010000054.1:0-1842 GCA_964615515.1 uncultured Gemmatimonadaceae bacterium | reverse complement strand
GACCACGCCCCCACCTGGTCGCCCGCGCGGTACACGAAGGTGTCGTTGAAGTTCTTGGCCTTGTACTTGTCACGACGGGGCAGCACGGTGTAGAGCACTTCGCGCGCGGGTACGGCCAGGGCGAAGTTTCCGGCGCGCCTGAGCACCTGGAAGACCACGAAGACGGCGAAGACGGGCGCCGCGCCCAGGGCCAGGAAGCCGGCGATGCTCAGGAGCGGCAGGAGCGCCAGGGTCAGCCCGACGCCGAAGCGCCGCATGATGCGCCCGGTCAGGAACAGCTGGGTCAGGAGCGTCAGGGCGTTGACCGCCAGGTTGATCAGCGCGAAGACCGACGTGCGCTCATCTGGATCGGCGAAGGTGCGCTCCATCACCGCCGCCTGGATGTTGTACAGGAAGGTGGATCCGATGGTGAAGAGGAGCATGAAGGCGCAGATGCCCAGCAGATAGGGCGAGGCCAGCACGTGCTTGATCCCGTCCAGCGGAGACCCGCCGATGACTTCGTCGTCCGACGGGGGGGACGGCGACTCGGGTGCCCGGCCCCCCGTCATCCGGTCCAGCCCCTTCACACACGCCACCGAGCACTCGAGCAGCACGATCGAGAACCACAGCAGCGTGGCGGGGCTGAGGCTCTCGATCAGCAGAGCGGTGATCGACGACCCGACGATCGCCCCCAGTGTCCCGGCGACGCCGATCAGGCCGAAGAGGCGGCGGCCCTGCCGCTCCCGGTAGATGTCGGTCATGAAGGACCAGAAGACCGACACCACGAACAGACTGAAGACGGCCGTCCAGATGAAGAACAGCCGCCCGGCCCAGATCACGGCGGTCTCTCCCTGCGGCAGCGCTTTCAGGACCACGAAGAACGCGACCAGACACAGCATGAAGAAGCGGTAGGTCACCGTGACGAAACGCCGCCGCGGCCAGCGCGACACGAGCGCGGCGAAGACGGGGTGCGCCAGGAGCATCGCGGCCAGCGTGCCCGTGAAGAGCCACGGGATGTTCTCCACGCCGCCCGCGACGCCCATCTCCTCGCGGATCGGCCGGATGACGTACCAGGCCGAAAGCACGCAGAAGAAGTAGGCGGCGGAGAGCAGGACGATGCCGGTCTCCGCAGGCCGGACGCCGGTGAGGCGGGCGGCGATCGCGCGGGGTGTGGTGCGAATGGTGGTGTTCATGCGGGTGGCCCCCGACTCTTGCGGGTTTGTCCACGGGCCGCTCGGCGAAACGGCCATGTCCTCCTTGTCTCCGTTGGAGGATGGGCTTCTTTTCGAAAACGTCAATCCCCAGGCGCGCGATTGCCGTCCGGGCAGGTCGCTGCCGCTCACCGATTGGGCTCAGCAATCCGTGAACCGCTTCCTCAACATGCGGCGCGGCGAGCTTCCCCTCGCCCTCATGTCGGCGCTCTTCTTCTTCCTGGTCCTCTGCGGCTACTTCTTCCTGCGCCCGGTTCGCGAGGCGATGGGGGTGGCGCGCGGGATGGGCGAATTGCGCTGGCTCTTCGTGGTGACCTCCGTCACGGCGCTCGGGGCCGTGCTCGCCTTCGGCGGGGTGGTGGCCCGCATGAACCGGCGCCGCTTCATCCCGGTCGCGTACCTCTTCGTGATCGCGTGCCTGACCGGGTTCGCCGCGCTCCTGATCCAGGATGTGCGCGCGGGCGGCGGACTGATCGGCACGGACGCCCAGACGTGGCTGTCGCGGGGCGTCGGCTACACCTTCTACGTTTGGCTGACCGTCATCAACCTGTTCGCCACCAGCGTCTTCTGGGCCTTCATGGTGGACATCTTCGACGTGGACCAGGGGAAGCGGCTGTTTGCGTTTGTCGGGATCGGGGGCACGCTGGGGGCG
>CAZTOF010000053.1:0-2707 GCA_964615515.1 uncultured Gemmatimonadaceae bacterium | reverse complement strand
TCCCCGGTCGGGTACCCGGCTGGCGCGGCTGCCGGTGGTCGAGATGACCATGGCCGGCTGGAAGGAGCTGCACCCGGAGTCGAAGATGGTGGGCGTCGGCAGCGGCCTCTCCGATTGGCGGCTGTACGTGCGGAACCCGTATGGAGAGGACTACGACGACCCTCACAACGCGGACTTCGAGGGCTATCCGATCGTGCTCGACGACGACCGGTTGCCGCCGAAGGAGCGGGTGCTGGGGTTGCCCGCGGACGGCTCCGGCGCCGCGGCGATCGCGTTCTCGTTCGCGGCGATGGCACACGCGGGCGATCACGCCGTCTTCGAAATCACGTATGGGGGTGCCCCCGCAATGGTTCTGTGGGACGGTCCCAGGCAGGCGGCAATGGCCTACCGGATGGAGGTCGAGGGAAGCGCGGCGACCTTCGAGGCGGCGGCGGGGGGCGCGCGCGACGGGCTCACGGGCACGGTCTGGGCCGTGGATGGGACGCCCGTCGCGGGTCCCCTGGCAGGCACCGGCCGGCGGCTTCGGCCCATCGCTGAAGCGTACGTGGCGTTCTGGGGTGCGTGGGCCGCGTTCCACCCCGGGACGGTGCTCGGACCAGGTCCAGTTGACTAAGTCCGGTAATCGGGGTTCATGGGCGTTGATGATGAATCGATGATCCGACCCTCGCATTGTTGTGCAGCTGGAGCTTCGACGCTCAAGTGGGTGCCCTACGTGGCATCTTTACGGGCGAGACAATCCGCAATCAAGCGTAGGTAGCCCGGAGAGGAGACCGAATCGATGGAAAAGCTGATGAGCATTTTGCAGGGTGTGGCAATGCTCCGGGCTCCCTCGCAGTCGGTCCTGCCGTTCGCCTTGCTGGTCTCGCTCGGCGGCTGCGAGGAGCGGCCGGCTGAGGTGCTCTCCCCGCCGTTCGAGGAAGTGTTCGAGTTGGTAGAGGTGATCGAATTGGCGGAGCACCCGTCTGATTCAATCGCTGAGGTGGGCGTATTCGTCGAGCGACGGGGTGGTGGGTTCGTCATTGGGGATCGACTGCTCCCGCGAGTGCGTGCCTACCGGGAGGACGGCTCGCTGGAGGCCGGATTTGGGCGGTTCGGCGACGGCCCGTGGGAGTTCCGCCGGATTCGAAGTTTGGCGGAGACGGCAGACGGCCGGATTGTGGTGATAGGGGCGCAGAACGGAGCGATGACCTACCTGGCTCCGGATCTTACTCCTCATCGCATGCTGCTGATCGAGAACTATGTGCCTCAAATGGTCGTGCCATTCGGTCGAGATATCGTGTTCAGCGGGCTGCGTACTGACATTGACGTCACTCAAATGCGTGGAAACTTCCACAGGCTGGTGAACGACGAGGTGGAATGGACCAGTTGGAAGACCGGGTTCGCAAGCAAACCGTATTGGGGCGGTCTTGGCAGTCTACACGCTGCGGTCGGCGGGGATTCACTGTTTGTGATGGCGGGGCTGCTGTATCCCGCGACGATCCTGAATAGTACTGGCGATTCGGTTGGAACCATCGGGACACCGTCGCCCGAGTTTCGCAGAGTGCCGGAGATCGAGCCGGGGGCCTTTGCGTACACCAGCGGCGGGGCCGCTGCCCAGGCTGGGAATCCGATCCAGCGGTTGATTGAGAGCTTCGACCTCATCACGAACATGGATATCGTTGCCAGCGACTATCTGGTTTTCACGGTTGGCAGGCTGGATCCGGCCAGGCCGTGGTTTCCGTTCAGGGAACTTGACGTGTCAGTCGAAGCTTACGATCGCCATACGGGGCGGAAGCTCTTCGAAAACGTGCGGTTGCCGGAGGGTTCGAAGGTGCTGGGCGGTGGCAGGTATCTCCATGTGCTGCTGAATCCGGACATCCCGCCGTGGCGCATCGCCAGGTACGAACTCGTCGTCGGGTAGTTGACTAAGTCCGCTCGAACCCCTTCCCGATCTCCTCGGCCGACATGAGCGACAGCGCGCAGAAGGTGAGCGTGCCGTTGGCGCAGCCGCTCGACACGATGGTCGGCGCGCCGACCACGAACAGGTTCTCGTGGTCGTGGGTGCGGCCCCAGCGGTCCACCACGCTCGTCGCGGGGTCGTCGCCCATGCGGCAGCCGCCTCCCGGGTGCTCGTAGAGGCGGGAGGAGCGCGTGCTCATGATCGAGCCGCCGGCGGTGCGGGCGAGGTGTTCGAAGCGGCCCAGGATCGTGGCGTGGGTGTGGTCTTCGAGGTCGAGCGTGGCCGGGGCCGGGCGATAGTCGATGCGCGGCATGGGGTCGCCGAGCGCGTTCGTGTTCGCGCCGTCGAGGGTGAGGCGGCTGTCGCGGTCGGGCAGGACGTCGTAGTACGCGCGGATGCGGGCGGTCGCGCCGGATTCGACGCGCTCACGCCAGTCTGCCATGACCTCGTCTCCCCACAGGAGGCTGCCGTCATCGTTTCGAAGACGCGGGGCTCGTCCCACATCCGACTCCCACAAGCGGATATCGTGACGCACGTAGCGATCGAGCGGCCCGGGACTTGCGAACCGGTGGGAAAGCAGGCTGTTGTTCACGAAGATGCCGGGGTAGAGGCGCATCGGCAGGTCGATGAAGCCGCTGACGAACCAGTGGCCGGTCATGTAGCGGCCCACGTTGCCGGTGCGGTTGGCGAGGCCGTCGGGGAAGCGGCTGTTTGCCGACAGCAGGAGCAGGTGCGAGCTCCAGGCGTGGCCGCCGGCGATCACGAAGG
>CAZTOF010000052.1:0-2841 GCA_964615515.1 uncultured Gemmatimonadaceae bacterium | reverse complement strand
TGAAGCTGAACGGCGCATCCATTATCTTCACCCCCGACGTGATGGCTGGTAAGTGTTCGTGATTCATCTAACACATTGAATCTAAAACACTTACCGCCTCACGTCGCCCCGCTTCCAGACCGCTCGTGAATAAGGCGGGATAAAACAGTGAGTACGCAAATGCCGTGTGTCAAGTGGTAACTGTTTCCATACACATATGTGTAACCGTGCATACACCGAGATGAATGCACAGTTGTGTACAAGGATGTACACACGGATAAAGGGCGTCCGTTCTCGGCGTGGTCTCTGTCTGCGTTGATCCTCGGGCGAATAGCGCTGCCATTCCCCCTTCGTCGCGCCTTGCCAGCCCGGCGCCTCACCGCTCTCGGTGCTCGGGCGGCTCTATCCACCCTCCAGGTCGACCAGGGGCGCCGAATACTCCCCCGAGAAGCAGGCCGCGCAGAAAGGACCCCCCTCCGCCACCGCCTCCACCATACCGTCAAGCGACAGGTACCCCAGCGAGTCCACCCCCAGATCGGCGGCGATTTCGTCCACGGTCATCCGGGACCCCATCAGCTCGTCCTTCGACGGCATGTCGATCCCGTAGTAGCACGGGAACCGCACCGGAGGGCTCGCCACGCGGAAGTGCACCTCCGCCGCCCCCGCGCCCCGGATGAACTTGACCAGACTGGTGGATGTCGTTCCCCGCACGATCGAGTCGTCCACCACCACCACGCGCTGGCCGGCCAGGACCTCGCGCACGGGGTTGTACTTGATGCGGGCGCCGAAGTCACGGTCGGCCTGGGAGGGGCGGATGAAGGTGCGGCCGATGTAGTGGTTCCGGAGAAGCCCGAGTTCGTACGGGATCCCGCTCTGCTCGCTGTAGCCCAGCGCCGCCGAGTTGGCGCTGTCGGGCACCGCGATCACGCAGTCGCCGTCGACGGGGTGCTCGCGGGCCAGTTGGCGGCCGAACGAGCGCCGCGCCCGGTCCACGCTCATCCCCCACAGGCTCGAGTCGGGCCGCGCGAAGTAGACCAGCTCGAAGATGCAGGGCGCGGGGGTCTCCGGGTGCAGGCCGTGGAGGCTGTCGGCGCGGCCGCCCTTGAGGCGCAGCATCTCGCCCGGCTCGATGTCGCGCACGAAACGCGCCCCCATGATGTCCAGGGCGCAGGTCTCGCTGGCGACGACATGGCCGCCGTCCAGCTCCCCGAGCACGAGCGGGCGGAAGCCGCGCGGGTCGCGCACCGCGTACATGGTGTCGCCGACGGTCACGACCAGGGCGTAGGCGCCCTCGACGAAGCTGAGCGCGTCGCGCAGCTGGGCCTCCACCGAGCGGTGGCGCGAACGCGCGACGAGGTGCACGAAGAGCTCCGAATCGGACGAGCTCTGGAAGATCGCACCCTCGCCCACCAGCTGGCGCCGCATGTAGTGCGCGTTGGTCAGGTTGCCGTTGTGAACGATGGCCAGGTCGCCCTCCGCGTACCGGACGACGATCGGCTGGGCGTTGACCCGCTGGCCGCTGCCTGCGGTCGAGTAGCGCACGTGCCCCAGGGCGGTGCGGCCGGGCAGGGCGGCGATCCGCTCCGCGTCGAAAACATCCGAGACGAGGCCGAGTTCCTTGTGAAGCTTGGTGCGGCCGCCGTTGGCCGCGCAGATGCCGGCGGCTTCCTGGCCCCGGTGCTGCAGCGCGTAGAGTCCCAGGAAGGCGAGCTCGGAAGCGTTCTCCACGTTGCTGATGCCGACGATGCCGCACTCTTCGCGGGGGCGGTCGTCGAGCAGGGGGAGGTGGATGTCGGTGGGATGCCGGTCGTGCGGCAGAGCCGGGTCGGCGGAGGGCAGGCCTTCGTCGAGAGGCGACTCGGCGGGTCCCGCCGGTTGGCCGGGCTTCTTCATTCCGCCTCGCCCATGACGCCGGGGATGGCGCCGAAGTAGCGGTCGCTCAGCACGTCCAGGTCCAGCCGGAGGGTGGATGAACGGGTCTCGATTTCAAGTGGCGACTCGCCGTTCGTGACCGTGCCGATCCTCGTGCACCGGACGCCATACTGCGATGCGATGCGGCACACGCGCTTCTCCTCGTCCGGTCCGCAGCTGACCACCACGCGCCCATGATCCTCGCCGAAGAGGAGCGCCGTGTCGGGGAGGTTGTCCTCGAACCGAACCGACGCCCCCACGGCACCGCCGGTCCGCGGGCGGCCCAGGCAGCTTTCGACCAATGTAGCCGCCAGGCCGCCGCTCGCCACGTCGTGGGCGGATTCGAGCACCCGGAACCCGGCTAGGGCCAGCAGACAGCGCTGGAGCGAACGTTCGGCCGGGAGGCTCACCTCCGGGGGCTCTCCTGCGACGATGTCGTGCACCGCGTACAGGTACTCCGACCCGCCCAGCTCGCCCCGGTTGGCGCCGAGCAGGAAGATGGCGTCGCCCTCCTCGCGGAAGGAGTGTCGCACCACGGCGCCGACATCGTCGATGACGCCGACCATGCCGATGACCGGGGTCGGATAGACGGCCTGGCCGTCGGTCTCGTTGTAGAAGGAGACGTTGCCGCCGGTGACCGGGGTTTCCAGGTAGGCGCAGGCGTCGCGCATGCCGAGCACCGCTTCGCGGAACTGGTGGCGGATGTGGGGCTTGAGGGGGCTGCCGAAGTTGAGGCAGTTGGTGATCGCCATCGGCACGGCCCCGGTGCAGGCCACGTTCCGCGCGGCTTCGGCCACGGCGCCCATCGCGCCCGCGCGCGGGTTCAGGTAGGTGTGGCGACCGTTGCAGTCGGTCGAGGCGGCCACGCCCCGGTTCGTTCCCGGCACCCGGATCACGCCCGCGTCGCCCCCCGGCCGCTCCACGGAGTTGGCGCGCACGGTGGTGTCGTAC
>CAZTOF010000051.1:0-2354 GCA_964615515.1 uncultured Gemmatimonadaceae bacterium | reverse complement strand
CAGAAATGAGCGGGATTTCATGCGACGGCATCGGAAGTCGGCGGACGGTTTTCGAGCCATGCACGCTGCTTTGGCCCGGCACGCGTTGACGTTCAGCGAACCTCCGCCGGGAGCCGCCGCACCACCACGCTGGCCACATCGAATTCGTCCAACTCGATGAACGCCGCCAGTCCGCCCGGGCCGAAGGCAGCCGGCATCTCGGTCGCACCCGTCGGGTAGGTGCCGAGATACACCCCTTCCGCCGTCAGGACGTCGATGGGGCCGTCGCTGTCCGGTTCCTCGCCGACGCGCCGCACCCAGATACGTCCCTCCCATGTGGTGGCCAAGTCGCGCAGCACGGGAATCTCGTGGTAGAAGCGGTCCTCCAGATCGAACATGGCCTCCGGCCGAGGATTGTTTCCCTCGGCGGGCCCGACCAGCATGAGGCGTCTTGAACCGGTTCCGCCGAGTGCGCTTCGCGCGGCTGCCGTCTTCTCCTCGTGCGCCTCCCGGATCGCCTCGGTCACGGGCTCGGGATAGAAGGGCCGCCGGATGATGCGCGCGACATCGCGCGCACCCGGCGGGGTGACCTTCAGCGCGTACGCAGACGAGTCCGAATGAACGATGCCGCCATCGGACAGGACGCCCGCGAGTAGCCGGGGCTCGAACACGGTGGGCATGGCCATCCCCCGGAGCGCGGCCCTAAGTTCGGCGGGCACCGCGCCTGTCGCGAGATCCTCAAGGTCGGTCTGTTGGGGCAGCCATCCCTCCGCCACCGTGTCGGCGCTCGCGGTCTCGCCGTCGAGTCCGACCCGCAGGATTGGACGGGAGGTGGGCGGATCGGCCGCACTGCCGGAGCCCATGACGATGGCGCGGCTGCCCCCGCGGGCAAAGACCGCTCCACCGCGAGGGTCCGGGCGAATGTCGTGGGCCGGGATCGCTACGGCGTCGGACCCGTCGCCCGCCCTGACCATGCGCAGAAACTCGCCGGAGGCGTCGAAGAGCTGGTAAGCGCGGTGGCCGACATCGCTCACCACCACGGTGCCGTCGCGCAACACCGCGAAGCCCATCGGCTGGTTGAACTCGCCGGGACCTTGACCCGAGGAACCGAAGTCCGTCACGAATCGCCCGGCCTCGTCGAACACGAGGACCCTGACGGCACCGGAGCGCATCAGACGCATCCCCCCACCAACAACCGGACCGGTCGTCCCGTCGAAGATGTACAGGTTGCCCTCCGCGTCGAAGGCGACCTGGCCCACCGAGGCGAACATCTCCCAGGGTTCGCCGTCGAGGACGCCGACCCGGTAGACCTCCTCGAACGCGGGGTCCATGGGCCGGTCCAGACCCGTGACTTCGACGACCTCCTGTGCGAGGAGAGTGGCGGGGCCGACCAAGACGGCCATCAAGAGGGACGAGTGGATCGAGGCGAACCTGCTGGCGTTCATCAAGGACCTCTCCTGTGAATCGTAGGTGCCGAGTCGGGGCAAGCCGCAATTGGGCCATAAATGGGATGTGTAACCTCACCGCAACGGTTGTCCGTCACCGTGCGTCCACGATTGATCGCTCTGTCCAAACCGCCGGTTGACCCCAGAATCGGACCCGGAACGGCTTGTGCGGGGTCCGAGGGGCGGCCCAGAGGGCATTTCGGGTAATCTACGGGCCCTAGGAACGCGCAGGATCGACGATCTCGGGTCTCCGAGGGGTATGGGTAGGGTCGACTCCGGCTTGGTGGTGGCTCCGGGCCGGGGACCGTTTCCGCCTTGTGGGGACGGAGGGCGGTGGAGGCAGAGGTCAGTGCAAGTCGAGCCAGGTACAGCCGCTTGTGTCGATCCGGTAGACACGGACCCAAGTCATCAGGTCGTCCTCTGCCTCATTGAGGCGTCGGTCGAGGAGGAAGAGGGTGTCCCGCACCACCGTATGAACCGGCCGCAGTTCGTTCGAGTAGGGCACGGGGGCATCAACGCAAGCAGTCGTCCGATCGGGGGCGATGATGCTCAGGTATACTTCCGATGTGATGTTCCCCAAAGGCAACTCCCCTTCCAGCGACGAGTCGTGGTGCAGGACGACCGTGCTGCCATCGGACAAGCGGTAGAGCCCATACATCGAAGAGGCCGCCTCAAACATCTCCGTCATCGAGCTAAAGGATTGCAGGTCGTCGAATACCTCTTGGACGTTGGGCGGAACGCCTCGGCGCGTCGTGTTGGGAAGACGGAGTGGAGTTGCCCCGCTATGGCGGACACCTTTCCATTTGGGTGAACCAAAGGAGGTGAGCCATGGCTGGAAGAAGGCGAGGGCGGTATCCGCCCGAGTTCAAGGAGCGGATCGTCGAGCTGGCGAGGGCGGGTCGTAGTCCGGGGTCGCTGGCCCGGGAGTTC
>CAZTOF010000050.1:0-3483 GCA_964615515.1 uncultured Gemmatimonadaceae bacterium | reverse complement strand
GGAGGAGATCGGGTATTCGGGAGGCGGGGCGCGGGCGAGCGCCTTCGGCCTGTCGCCGGATGTGGCGCTGGTGGTGGATGTGACGCACGCCACCGACGTTCCCGAAGTCGACAAGAGCGAGGTCGGAGAGCATTCGCTCGGCGGCGGTCCCGTGCTGACGCGCGGCTCGGCGACGCATCCGGGGGTCTTCGAGATCCTGGCCGAGACGGCCGAGGCCGAAGGCATCCCCTATTCGATCCAGGCCGCCCCGCTGCGCACCGGCACCGACGCCGACGCCATTCACCTGGCCCGGGGCGGCGTGCCCACCGGACTCGTGTCGGTCCCGAACCGGTACATGCATTCGCCGAGCGAGATGGTCGCCGTCTCCGACCTTTTTCACGCGGCCGAGCTCCTCGCCGCGGTCGTCGCGCGGATCGACGAAGGCCTGGACCTGAGCCGGGGCTGAGCACGGCCCAAGTCCTGCCCGGCGTCCGCACCGGTTGTCCTTGAACCGCCCGCAATGCCTATATTGACGGGCTCACCCACGATCGTTCCACCGGGCGGGAAACCGCCCACAGCACGCACGGATACATGGTCGACGCCCGCGCCGTAATCAGAGAACTCCAGGAGATGAGGGAGGACGGACACCTTTCCGACGCCCTCCTCCGCTACACCGTCAAGTATCTATACCGGATCGAGGAACGGTTCGACTGGGTCGGCGTCTACCTGCTCGACGACGAAGGGGAGGAGCTCTGGCTCCACAACTACGTGGGGGCAGCGACCGACCACGCCAAAATCCCGGTCGGGCAGGGCGTCTGCGGCACAGCGGTTGCCCATGGGGCCAACCAGAACGTGCCGGATGTCTCCGAGTTCGAGGGGTACCTGTCGTGCAACCCCGGCGTGAAGTCGGAGCTGGTGGTGCTGATCAGGGCCGGAAACCGCAGCTACGGCCAGTTCGACATCGATTCGCACCGGCCGGCCGCGTTCCGCGAGCAGGACGAAGTGGCCGTGCAGATGATCGCGGACAAGCTGGCGGAGCAGATCGCCCGAGAGCGCCGGTAGCGGGAGTTGCCTGCAGCGGGAGGTGGGGAGGGCGGGGAGGCCAGGCCCGGCGGCGGTCCCGCGGTACGTTCCTTCCTGGCCGGCAACCCCGGCCGCCTCACCTTCGACGGAACCCGCAGCTACGTCGTGGGCGACCGCGCGGCGGCCGTCATCGACCCGGGACCGGTTCTCGACGGACATCTCGCGGCGCTCGCGGCGGCGGTCGCGCGGGCCGACGCCGTCGTGGTGCTCGTCACGCACGGCCACGGCGACCACGCGGCGGGGGCGGGCGATCTGGCGGAGCGGATCGGCGCGGAGGTCTGGGGTCCGGATGCGGGACGGGACATCGACGACGGCCAGGCGTTCACCACCGACCGCGGCGAACTCGTCGCCGTCTCGACACCGGGGCACTCCCGGCGGCACTTCTGCTTCCACCTGCCGGCTCGCGGCGCGGTCTTCACCGGCGATGTCATCCTGGGCGTCGGCGACACCACCTGGGTGGGTGAATACCCGGGCGGCGTGGCCGACTACCTGGCCTCGCTGGACCGCCTGGATGCGCTCGGGGCGCGTGTGATCCACCCCGGACACGGCGAACCGCTCCACGACCCCGCCGAGGCCATCGCGCGCTTCCGCCGCCACCGCACGGCGCGCATCGACCAGGTCCGGCACGCGGTCTCGCAGACCGGCGGCACCGACGCCCGCACCCTGGCCCGGCACGTCTACGGCGCCCTGCCTCGGGACCTCTTCGAGATGGCCGTCTCCGGGGTGGAGGCGGTTCTGGACTACCTATCGGACTACGGGTAAGCTTTCCCATGATTCCGGCCACCCTCACCAGGTCCCTCGTCGAGATCGTCGGACGTGACGGGGTCATCGTGGACGAGGACCGCCTGCTCGTCTACGAGTCGGACGCGCTCACGGCCTACCGCCACCGTCCCGGCGCGGTTGTCCTGCCGGGCACGACCGCCCAGGTGCAGGGGGTCGTGCGGGCGATCGCGCGGCACGGTCTGCCCATCGTGCCCAGGGGGGCCGGAACCGGCCTGTCGGGAGGTGCGGTGGCGCTGGGAGGCGCCATCGTCGTGGGCACCGCGCGGATGAACCGGATCCTCGAGATCGATGCCGCGAACCGGCGCGCGGTGCTGCAACCGGGGGTGATCAACGCCGAACTCTCGGCCGCCGCCCGGCCACACGGGCTGTACTACGCCCCCGATCCATCCTCCCAGACGGCGTGCACGATCGGCGGCAACGTGGCCGAGAACTCGGGCGGCCCGCACTGCCTCAAGTACGGCGTGACGTCGCGCTACGTGACCGGGCTCACGGTGGTGCTGGCCGACGGTTCGGCGGTCCGGCTGGGAGGGCAGGGCCGCGAGGTGCCGGGGTACGACCTCGTCGGCCTCTTCGTGGGATCGGAGGGGTGTTTCGGGATTGCCACCGAGATCGAGGTCGGGCTCCTGCCGCTGCCGGAAGGGGTGCGCACCCTGCTCGGGATCTTCGACCGCATCGAGGACGCGGGCCGGGCGGTCTCCGACATCGTGAGCGCGGGGCTGCTGCCCGCCGCGATGGAGATCATCGACGGGCCCACGATCCGCGCGGTCGAGGAGAGCGTCTTCGCCGCGGGATACCCGACCGACGCCGAGGCGGCGCTGGTGATCGAATTCGACGGGGTGGAGGCCGGACTCGACCGGGAGGCGGCGCGGGCCGCGGAGTTCTGCACCCGTGCCGGTGCCAGGGAGGTGCGGAGCGCCCGCGACGAGCCCGAGCGCATGGCGCTCTGGAAGGGGCGCAAGAAGGCCTTCGGCGCCATCGGCCGGATCGCTCCCGACCTCCTGGTGCAGGACGCGACGGTGCCCCGGACCACCCTGCCGTCGATCCTGAAGGGCATCTCGGAGATCGCAAAGCGGTACGGGCTGGTCGTCGCCAACGTCTTCCACGCCGGCGACGGCAACCTCCACCCGAACATCCTCTTCGACCGGTGCGACCCCGGCGGGCTGGAACGCGTGGAGCGGGCCTCGAAGGAGATCATGCGGCTGTGCGTCGACTCGGGTGGCACGATCACGGGCGAGCACGGCGTCGGCCTGGACAAGAAGCATCACATGCCGCTCATCTACGGGCCCGCCGAGCTGGAGGCGATGTGGGGCGTGCGGCGCGTCTTCGATCCCGCGGGCGTGATGAATCCGGGGAAGGTGCTGCCGGACGAGGCGGAGTCCGCGTGGATGCGGGACGCGGAGCGGCGGCGGACGGCGGATGCGCACCGGCGGGAAGCGGTGGCCTCCGCGGCGGCGGCGAGGTGAAGACCGCGACCGCGTCCGGGGGGGTGCTCGGGCTGCTTCCGGCGGACCGGGTGCTTACCGGAGCGGAGGCTCGCGCATGGTCGGGTGGGTTCGGGGGCGAGGGGGTGGTCTTTCCCGACAGCGTGGAAGAGGTGGGCGCGCTGGTCCGGGTGGCCGGCGAGACGGGGGCCCGCCT
>CAZTOF010000049.1:0-6730 GCA_964615515.1 uncultured Gemmatimonadaceae bacterium | reverse complement strand
CTGCACGGCCCCTCCGGATAGCGCGGCCGACGCCGGACGCCGACTCCATTCCCGGCCCCGCTGCCGAGCCGATGCCGAGGTGTCCCCGGCCACCGAAAAACTACCCCTTTCGGACTCGAAATGCCGCTCTTCCGCCCCCCGAACCGGCCATTTCCGGTCTCGCACCTGCCCGGCGGGTTGCAAAACGCCGCTCAGCCCCCCATCCTACCCTCCGACCCGGAGTTTCATGAATAATGCGGGATGGGGTCTGCCAATATTGATTTGATAGTGTGACAGTGGCGTCGCCGCTAGCCGATACAATGACGCCGTACCCGTCTCGGGCAACAGGAGATTGTTCCGTGCTTGATCGAGATCCGACCCGGTGTGTTCTTGTCCGTCGAAATCCCGTCTTCGCTCCCTGCGACCGCCGCATCATTGCCGTCAGTGGAACGCTGCGTGGTCCCCGCAAGTGGCAGGAGGTGCGTTGCAGCCGGGCCGGTCGATCGACACGAGCCCGGCACCGCCGTGGCTGCCATCGCAGTCTCATGACCAGGGGCCCGGCGGTCGCCCTGGTCTTTTGGCTGGCCGCGTGCGAGAATCCCCGGGCACCCATGGTGTGCGGGGAGACTCCGGAACAGCTGCTGTACGCCGATGAGGCGACTACGCTCATTGTGTGCTTCGCTGACCCGAACGACGACATGCTCTCCTACGCGGCCGAGACATCAGAAGAAGAGGTGGCGACGGCCACGGTCCGCGGCGATACGGTCGTGGTCACGGGCGTGGCACCAGGCACCGCGCTCGCAACCGTCACCGCCACCGACCCGACCGGGCTGAAAGGAACGGCGCGCTTCGGGATCATCGTGCCCAACAGGGCTCCGGCGGTGGCAAAGGGGATTCCGGAACATCGGATACAAGTCGGCGACAGCGTTACCGTTGACCTGTCCGGCTACTTCCGCGACCCCGACGGGCAGGATCTAACGTATGCGGCAGCGCCTTCCGACACCGATTTCATAACGGTCTCGCGCACGGGAAGCGTGTTGACCGTCACGGCACGATCGAAAGGGCTCGTCAGCGTTGAAGTCACGGCTGTTGATCCGGGGGGATTGGCGGCCCGGCAGGATTTCGGGGTGACGGTTCCAAACAGGGGACCTGGGAGCGTGGACAGTATTCCAGAGCGAATCGTGGCGGTCGGAGACACCGTGGCGCAGGAACTGGCGCGCTATTTCAGCGACCCCGATGGAGACTCGCTCACCTGGGCGGCCACCTCCTCCGACACCGTCCGGGTCACGGTCTACGTCTCCCGCGACACCGTCCGGGTCACGGCCCTCGCCAAGGGCGTGACGACTGTGAACGTAACCGCGACCGACGTTGAAGGCCTGTCCGCAGTGCAGGAGTTCTCGGTGATCGTGCCCAACCGGGCACCAGTCGCCGTGGGTGAGATCCGGGCCGAGGTAGTCGAAGTCGAGGGGACGGCGACACTTCAGCTGTCTTCGCATTTCACCGATCCCGACGATGACCCGCTTGTCTTCGCGGCCGCCGCAACGGACACTTCCGTCGTGGTCGTATCGGTCGCCGAGGAGATCTTGACGGTCGCGGGCGTCGCAAAGGGCACCGTGACCGTGACCGTCACCGCCACCGATACGGAAGAGCTCTCGGCCACGCAGCAGTTTGGCGTGAAGGTCCCCAACCGGGCACCCCTCGCCGTGGGCGCGGTCCCGGCCCGGACCGTCGCGGCCGGGCACTCGGCGGCCCTGAATCTGTCCGGCTACTTCGCCGATCCCGACGGGGACTCCCTGGTGTATGCCGCGGCCGTCTCCGACTCCGCCGTGGCTTCGGCCGCAGTCGCCGGCACCGTTCTCACTCTGACCGCCGCCGCTAAGGGCGAGGCGACCGCAACCATCACCGCCACCGACACCGAAGGACTCTCGGCCGTACACATGCTTACGGTGACCGTACCCAACCGGGCTCCGGCGATGGAGGACGAGATGCCGCCGCGAATCGTTCAAGCCGGAGAGACCGTGGTCGCCGCGCTCCCCCCCTTTTTCAGCGACCCCGACGGCGACCCACTGAGCTTCGCCGCTATCGTCTCGGACACGGCGGTCGCGAGAGTCTCGGTTGCCGGGGAAGACCTGAAGGTCGCGGCGGCCGCCAAGGGTGAGGCAGCCGTGACCGTGACCGCCACCGATACGGAGGGGCTCTCCGCCGTGCAGGTCTTCATGGTGACCGTACCCAACCGGAAACCTCTCGCGGTGGGCGAGATTCCGGCCGCCACCGTCGCCGCCGGCCAGGACGCGAGGCTGGATATGTCCTCCTACTTCACGGACCCGGACGGTGACGCCCTGGTGTACACGGCGGCGGTTTCAGACTCCGCCGTGGCCAGGGGCGCCGTGGCCGGCGTGACGGTTGCGGTGACGGCGCTCGGCAAGGGTGAGGCGACCCTGACCATTACCGCTATCGATCCGGAAGGTCTCTCGGCCGTTCAGGCATTTGCAGTAACCGTACCAAACCGCGCCCCGGTCGTGGAGCGCAGGATGCCACCCGACACTCTCGGCGCCGGCGAGCATGCGACGCTCCGCATGTCCCCCCACTTCAGCGATCCAGATGGCGACATCCTGGCCTTCGCGGCTTCCGCCTCCGACACCGCGGTGGCCGGGGTTTCGGTCGCCGGGGAAACCCTGACGGTCGCGGCGAGGGCGAAGGGCACGGCAACCGTGACAGTTTCCGCGGCCGACCCGGAAGGCTTGGTTGTCACGCAGGAGTTCGCCGTCGCCGTCCCCAACCGGGCACCCTCGGCCGCGCGTGCGATCCCGCCGGACACGATTGCGGCGGAAGAGACGGCCACTCTGGACCTGTCCCGATACTTCACCGACCCCGACGCCGATCCCCTGGCGTTCTCGGCAACCTCTACCGACGCCTCGGTGGCCGGATCCTCGGTCGTCGGCGTCCACCACCTGTCGGTCACCGCCATCGCCAGGGGCAGAGCGACCCTGACCGTCGCAGCCACCGATCCGGAGGGTCTCGTGGCCAGTCAGGAATTCACCGTCACCGTCCCCAACCGGCCCCCGCTGCCGGCCGGCCCATTCGACCGGCAGGCCGTCACGACCGGAGACACCACAGCCTTGCAGCTTCCCCAGCATTTCACCGACCCGGATGGCGACAGGCTGGACTTCAAGGCCGTAGTATCCGACACCACAGTGGCGCGCGCCTCGACCCTCGGTCCCGTGCTCACCATCGTGGCGGTCGCGAGGGGGAAGGCCGGCGTTGCCGTTACCGCCGCCGACCCGGAGGGCTTGATGGCCGTCCAGGATCTCGCACTGACCGTGTCCGGCCGGGCACCATCGCCCGTCGGGACAATGCCACAGCGGCGCGTGACAAAGGGCGGGATCGCCAGGGCGGACCCTTCTTCCTACTTCGCCGACCCGGATGGAGACTCGCTGGAGTTCGAGGCGGCAAGTTCCGATTTCGAGGTGGCGAGGACATGGGTGTCGCGCGGAACGATTCTGATCAAAGCCGTGGAAAAAGGGTCCGCAACCATAACGATCACCGCAACGGACGAGGACGGGTTGTCGGCGACCCAGCAGTTCAATGTGCGGGTCCGGAAATCGAACGGGTCCGATTCGAACCGGCCACCCAGGGCCGTGGGGAGGATCGTCGATCAGGACCTCGAAACGGGCGACTCGAGATCGATAGACGCCTCCGCCTACTTCTCGGACCCCGACGGCGACGACCTCACCTTCACCGCCTCGAGTTCGGACGACGATCTGGCCTCCGTTGCCGTGTCGGGGGACACCGTCACGGTGCGGAGCGAGGACCTTGGCACCGCCACCGTCACGATCACCGCCCGCGACCCGGGTGACTTGACCACCTCCCTGGAGTTCGACGTGACGGTCTCCGAGCCCACGGAAGAGAACCGGCCGCCCAGGGTCGTGGGCGAGATCCTCTCCCAGGAACTGGAGGAGGGGGACTCGAGGGCGATCGGTGTCTCCACCTACTTTTCGGACCCCGATGGCGACGACCTCACCTTCACCGCCTCGAGTTCGGACAAGAGCGTGGCCACGGCTCCCCTGTCTGGGGAAACGGTCACAGTCCGGAGCGAAGCTTCGGGCACCGCCACCGTCACGATCACCGCCCGTGACCCCGACAGCCTCGCCGCCTCCCTGGAATTCGACGTGACGGTCTCCGAGCCGACCGAAGAGAACCGGCCCCCGGCAGCGGTTGGCACGATCCCGGCCAGGTCGCTGGAAGAGGACGACTCCATCACGATCGACGCCTCCGTCCATTTTGTGGACCCGGACGGCGACGACCTCACCTTCACCGCCTCGAGTTCGGACGACGATCTGGCCTCCGTTGCCGTGTCGGGAGACACCGTCACGGTGCGGAGCGAGGGCCTTGGCACCGCTACCGTCACGATCACCGCCCGCGACCCGGATGACTTGACCACCTCCCTGGAGTTCGACGTTACGGTCTCCGAGCCGCCGGAAGAGAACCGGGCACCGGTGGTGATCGGCGCGATGGATGCGCAGACGCTGGAGAAGGGCGACTCCATGAAGATGGACGCCGCCCCGCACTTCTCGGACCCGGACGGCGACGATCTCGAGTTCAGCGCCGCAAGCTCGGACAGTGGTGTGGTCGTTCCCCGGGTCACCGGCTCAGAGTTGTTCATCACGACCGCGGATACCGGATCGGCAACGCTGTCGGTCACGGCCTGGGATCCCGAGGAACTGTCCGCCACCGTGGAGTTTGACGTAACCGTCGAACCCCTCTCCCCGCGGGTGTCCATATGCAACCGGACGCCAGCCGTACGCGACTTGCTTCTCAGCCTTGCGGAGGCCAGCAGCTGCACATCAGTCAAGACCCGCAAAATGGGTTCCATCACCCGTCTGCGCCTACACAATGCCGGCATCAGTTCCTTGCAGTCCCACGACTTCGAAGGACTTGCGGGACTGTCCGTCCTGGAGCTCTACGGCAACACTCTTGAGGAGCTGCCTTCGGATGTCTTCTCCGGAATGTCGTCACTGGCTGTGCTTCAACTATCCTACAACCGGCTCGAATCGCTGCCACCCGATGTATTCTCGAGCCTGAGTTCACTGGAACAGCTGAACATCGGCCACAACGCCCTTACCGAGTTGCCGGGGGATGTGTTCTCGGGCCTGAACTCCCTCCTGTATCTCTACCTGAACGGCAACGACATCGCGTCGCTGCCTCCAACGGTCTTCCAGGATCAGCAACACCTGGAACTCCTGTTCCTCTATGGAAACAACTTGACGACGCTTCCGTCCGGGGTCTTCTCCGGTCTCACATCACTCCGTTGGGTAACCCTGGAAGACTGTGAACTGACCACACTGGCCGCAGGCACGTTATCCGGCCTGTCCTCACTGGACAGACTCGAGCTTTCCGGCAACGATCTGAACACTCTCCCCGCAGATCTCCTTGCCGGTACGCCGGGTCTGCGGAACCTAACGCTGGGCGACAACCGGCTGAAGGGGTTGCCGGACGGTCTCCTGGCCGGTCTCCCATCGTTGCGGACACTATGGCTTCACGGCAACGACATCGATCCGATGCCCATCGAGATCTCCCTGATCTCCGAGGGCGGCGGAAAGGTCAAGGCGACTGTTTCTTCTGGTGCCCCGTTCACGATTGAAGTTCCGCTGACCGTCGAGAATGGCACCATCGAAGGCGATAGTACGATCACGATCCCCGCAGGCTCTCTTGAGAGCGCAGCCTTCACTGTGATTCCCGGCGACGGGGGGGCCGAGGTCGATGTCGGCACCCTGCCGAGCCCTCCGGGGGACAGCAATTTCACAAGCTCCCGCGGGAAGACGCACCCAGCCCACCATGGCTACAGGCTGACGCGGTCCGCGGATCTTCCGTTGACCGTGAACGAAGAGTAGCGGCGCCGCCGGCAACACCCCATCGTAACATCGGAAGACACGTGGCCCGCTCCGGATGGCACCGCATCATCCCGCATTATTCACGAGGGGGTGGGAAGCGGGGCGACGTGTGGCGGTAAGTGTTTTAGATTCAATGTGTTAGATGAATCACGAACACTTACCGGCCATCACGTCGGGCTGAAGATGATGGAATGCGCCGTTTAGCTGCAACAGGTCGATCAGGACCGGGTCCCGCCGGGACCGGATCACGGGGGATTCGGGGGCTCTGACGGGGCGCAAACAGCTGAGACGCGGCAGGGTGGCGCTGTTTCTGGCGAAGCGGCTGCCGGACGAGCGGGACGGGCGCCGGATCCGGCATTCGCAGGGTCGGCTGGCGCGGACGCTTTTGCTGCTGACGGGGCAGGGCCGTTGGGACCACAACGACACGACGGAGCTGCGGAACGATCCGGCGTTGCGGCTGGCCGCGAGCGACCGGGCGGGCACGGCCCCGCTGGGCAAGTCCGGGGGCCTGCCCTCGTAGCCGACGCTGTCGCGGTGGGTGGCGGCTTGGTCGGCGAAGGAGGGCGTCGAGGTGCTGCGCGAGGATTCCGGCAGCTGGCGGGGTGGCGGCTGAAGGCGATGGGCGGGTGGCGACGCCCGAAGACCCTGGTCATCGACATCGACAGCCTGCCGGTCGAGGTCCACGGGGAACAGCCGGGCAGCGCGTGGAACGGCTACTATCACCAGCGTGTGTATCATCCGATCGTGGCGTCGGCGGGGGAGACGGGCGACATCCTGGACCTGTGGCTGCGCGAGGGGCAGGTGCACACGGCGGACGGCGGGCTGGAGTTCGTGCTGGAGGTGCTGGAGCGGGCGGAGCG
>CAZTOF010000048.1:0-1584 GCA_964615515.1 uncultured Gemmatimonadaceae bacterium | reverse complement strand
CGCATGCTCGATTGGGACGCCCCTGCTCGATTGACTCGTTCCCTTCCCAGCGTCCTGTCAGTCGAACACCCGCCCCATCCCCGCCGCGAAGCCGGGATTGCGCCGCGGCGAGATCACCCAGCCGACGCGCCGCCACGTTCTGATGGCGCTCTTCGGCACCCGCCGCACCCTCTTGCGACATATCACATCACGTGTGACATGACACTAGATCCGGTGTAAGGCAAGCGACCGCCTTTCGTAAGACGGAACAACCCGGATCGCGGTCGACTGTCGCACATGAGAGTGGCCCGCCAACGAAAAAGCCAAGGAAAGGAACCCGAAAATGAAGAACAAGCGATTCCTGCCGACGGCCCCGCCGCTCCCGTTCCTCGCGACTGCCGTCGCGGTTGTGGCGCTCTGCGCGGCAGCTCCCGCGACACTCGAGGCCCAACTCATCACCATCCGCACGGTACCCGTCGCCAGCGGCGACCAGTTCCTCACGCTGCCCTCGGCCACGCTCGGCATGGGCGGGATCCGGTTCGCCATCGACGACTCCATCGCGGACGCCTGGTCGAACCCGGCCAAGGGCGTATTCGTGACCGAATCGGCCCTCCTGGGCTCTCCTGCCTACTACGGCATCTACGGCACGTTCGACGGGGGCGGTGCCAAGACCTTCCCCCTCACCGGACTACTGAGCGGCGGTCCCTGGTTCGGGGGGGTGTCGGTCGCATTCCAGCAGGTTGCCAATGACGGCCTGGGAATCGACGAGTCGTCCCGCAACCTGTACGGGCGTGGCTACGTCGGGCGCAAGGTGGGCCGGGCCGGCTGGTCCGTGGGGGCGGCCATGTCCACCGCCCGGCTGAATGCGATGGACGGCGTCGACCTTCTGTACGCTGGCTCCCGGAGCATCGACCAGCGGGGCAGCGTCACCGACATGCGCGCGGGCGCCTACCGAACGGGCGAGGACGACCGCATCGGCTTCACCGTGGTCCACAACCGCGTCTCGATGGCGCACTACGTCACCTACATCGAGAGGATGCGGGACTCCGCCGGGGCCGAAGGCTGGATCCGGCGCGAGGAGACCAACGAAGACCGGACTCGCACCTGGGCCGGACAGTTCGAATGGACCCGCAGGCTGCAGGCACCGGGTTGGAGGATCGGGGTCTCGGTGAGCACCAACTACAAGTCACACCCCAAGATCCCCAACTACCGGATCCAGAACATCCCGCGGGACCCGGGCACGACATGGGCGCACGAGCTGGGTCTCGGCGTCGCGCGACAGCGAGGGTCCACGACCTTTGGCATCGACGTCGCGTTGCAGCCCATCCGGAGCCACACCTGGCAGGAGGCGGAGGCGCCGGTGGAGGCCGCCGGTGGCACGCTTGGGGCGGGTGACAAGACGATCGAAAATCACTTCGATTTCGCGAACGTGATGTTCCGCACGGGCGTTTCCCACGAGTTCGACTGGGGTTGCCCCGCTTTCGCGGACGGTTAGTTGTTGGGGTTGATGGTGTATGATGTGGTTTCTTTTCTCGCCTCTCAAGGGTTAGAGAGGGGTTACGAGCGAAGCTGACGATGCGAGCGAGTGGGAGAAGCCCGGGGAGC
>CAZTOF010000047.1:0-2185 GCA_964615515.1 uncultured Gemmatimonadaceae bacterium | reverse complement strand
CCTCGGGCCCGCCGAACTCGGGGATCGTGACGGCTCTCATCGGGAGGGCGGCACTAGTAGCCCGTGGACAAAGTCCCCCCGGCATTCGAGAGGCGATGCATCCGGGCTGGTCCGCGGTGCTCAC
The DNA here is from genome assembly GCA_964615515.1 of uncultured Gemmatimonadaceae bacterium. Classification (GTDB taxonomy): domain Bacteria; phylum Gemmatimonadota; class Gemmatimonadetes; order Longimicrobiales; family Gaopeijiaceae; genus Bin94. The sequence goes on along the minus strand of CAZTOF010000047.1, from coordinate 2,061 downwards.
GCATCCGAAATGTCAAGAGGACGTTACGAATTGTCATGTTTACTTCACTTTTTTGGGTTCGTGAAGCACCGCTCTGCGTTGCTCCTCGGGCGAATAGCTCCGCTATGCGCCCTTCGTCGCGCCTTGCCAGCCCGACAGAGCACCTGAAGCCAGAATCCCGGCAGGAGATCATGTAAGTTCAACCAGGGCTGCACGATCTGCCGCTCTTGCCGGGATGCCGATTCCGACGCGCACGGGTCAAGGATGCGGGAGAGCCGGGGTTGATTGGCGGGAAGTTGTGCGAACCCCAGCACCAGTTCAAGCTCACTGATTCTTCGGCCCGATCCCGGCCGTCTTCAGCATGTCCGCCAGATGGCCCGATTCCACGACGACCCGCATGAGGTCCACGCGGCTCCGGACGCCCAGCTTGCTCTTCAGGGACATTCGGTAGTTCGCGACGGTCTTCGGCGCCAGATGGATCCGGCGGGCGATCTCCTCGGCGGTGTAGCCGGTCGCGGTGAGGTACAGGACATCGCGTTCCCGGTCGCTCAGAGAGTCCCAGCCACCCGCGAGGCCCTGCGACGTGTTTCGTGCCTTCGACAGCAGCCCGACGACATGCGCGGGGAACGTCATCCTTCCGGCGGCCACCATGTCGAGGGCTCCGACCAGATCGGAGCGAGCCCGCCGCTTGCTCAGGCAGCCCATGGCACCCGCCTCGATCGCGGCCTCGACATACTCCGGGTCGTCGTAGGCGGTCAACACCAGCACACGAACTTCCGGGTTCCGAGTCGTGATCTTTCGGGTTGCGGTAATGCCGTCCATGCCCGGCATGCGGATGTCCATGACCACCAAATCGGGCTTGAGCGCGTTGACCCGCTCAACGGCCGCTTCACCGGAGGAAGCCTCTCCGACCACATCGTACCGTTCCGTGAGTTCGATGAGCAGCTTGATTCCGGCGCGGACAACGGCATGGTCGTCAACGAGCACGACCCGGCAGGAGTAGCTCATTCCGGGTCGTCCTCCTCGCTCCCGGGCATCCCAATCGGCACTTCGAGCCTGACCGATGTGCCGTCCCCGGGCGCGCTCGCGATGGTTAGCCGCCCTCCGGCGATCCGGCTCCGCTCCCGCATGCTCCCGAGGCCTACCGACAGATGCGGCTCAAGCTCGTCGGGCGAGAAGCCCGCGCCGGAATCTCTGACTTCGGCATACAGCGTCCGGCCTTCCCTCCAGTACTTCACCTTGGCGCTACCGGCGCCGCTGTGCCGCTTGGCGTTGTTGAGCGCCTCCTGAACGACCCGGAATACGGTCAGACTGGCCTCGGCCCTCAGCGCGCTGCCCGCCCAGCGGATGTTCCGCTCGACGGCGAAGCCCTGTTCCTCCGTACGGCGGCAAAGGACGCTGAGCGCGAATTCGAGTCCATGCCCCTCCAACTCGACAGGCATCAGGTCCCGTATGGCGCGATCCAGCGCGTCATGACACCGGTCCAGATCGCCTTGGACGCCCGAGATCATCTCGGGCGCATCCTCCCCCGCCATTCCCCTTTCCACCAAGGCGGCAAGGTGAAGCTGGACGGCCGTGAGGCTTTGCTTCACTTCGTCGTGCAGGTCACGGGCAATCCGCGACCGCTCCGCCTCGGCGGCCAGGACCCTCGCCGCCGCCACCCTGCGAAGCATCTGGCTTTGGGCTAGACTGCGCACGGCGCAGACCACCAGCACCTCACCCGTCTCGTCGGTCATCGGACCGAGACTGATCTCGACGGGGAACCCGCCGCCGTCCTTGTGCACGGCCTCAAGTTCCATGCCGACGCCCATCGGACGCGACGCGGGCTTGCGGTGGTACGCTTCCCGGTGGCGGCGGTGGCGGTCCCGAAGCTCGGGGGGGACCAGGAGTTCGACCGACTCGCCAACCATCTCTTCGCGCGACCAGCCGAACATCGTCTCCGCCTCGCGGTTTGCGTCCCTCAGCAGGCCGTCGGCACCGACCAGGAGCATCGCGTCCGGCGATGCGCGGAACACCGCCCGGAAGTCGCTCGGGCGGGCAAGCAGCGTGTGGATGAGAATCTCCTCGAAGTACAGGCCGGGA
>CAZTOF010000046.1:0-2681 GCA_964615515.1 uncultured Gemmatimonadaceae bacterium | reverse complement strand
CACCAGCACGGCGTCGGCCCCCGCGGCCGCCACCCGCGCCACGTCCCCCGCGTCGCGGATCCCGCTTTCGGACACGAGCAGCACCTCGCCCGGCACGTACCGCGCCAGCCGTTCGGTCACCGCCAGGTCGGCGCGGAACACGGAGAGGTCCCGGTTGTTCACCCCCACCAGGCCCGCTCCCGCCTCCAGCGCGGCGTCGACCTCCCACTCGTCGTGCACCTCGACCAGCGCGGCCATCCCCATGTCGTGGATCATGGCGCGCAGATCGCCAAGCAGCGCTTGCTCCAGGATCCGCACGATCAGCAGCACCATGTCGGCCCCCGCGGCCCGGGCCTCGGTGACCTGGAGCGCGTCGATCACGAAGTCCTTGCGCAACACCGGCACGCCGCGCGCCTCCCGCACGGCCTCCAGGTCCTCCAGCGACCCCCCGAACCACGCCGTGTCGGTAAGCACGCTGATTGCGAAGGCACCGCCGCTCTCGTATTCCGCCGAGAGGCGCACCGGATCCAGTCCCGGGTCGATCGCCCCCGCCCCCGGCGACCGCCGCTTCACCTCGGCGATCACGCCCACGCGGCCGCTTTGCCGCAGGGGTTCCGTGAACGGCCGCGGCGGCGGCGCGTCCTCGGCGGCGCGGGCCAGATCCCGGCGCAAGGCCCTCAACCGGCCCACCTCGGCCCGCTTTCCGGCCACGATCCGGTCCAGAATACCCGGCAGCCCGCGGGACGACTCCGCGCCGCGCCCGGCCGGCGATGCGGCACGGGGCCTGTCCACGGACTGCCCCCGGGTTTGCACTTCGGTCAAGTTTCGGTTACCTTGTTCGGAGCCTGTTCGGTCGGCCCGGACCCGCACTTCGGCCCGCGCCGATTTCGGCCCCACAAGATAAGGAAAGACCGATGCCGTTGACGAAGCGCCAGAAGCAGATCCTCGACTATCTCAAGGGGTTCATCGACGAACACGGGTACGCGCCCAGCTTCGACGAGATCCGCAACGCCTTCAACTACACGTCGCTGGCAACGGTCCACGAGCACCTCAGCAACCTGCAGCGGAAGGGCTACATCCGGCGCTCCTACCGGGAGAGCCGTTCGGTCGAGTTCCCGCCCGAGGTCGAGCCCTCCGTGCCGCTCCCGCTCCTGGGGACGGTCGCGGCCGGGATGCCGATCGAGGCCGTCGAGGACAACGAGACGCTGTCGATCCCGGGCGAGATGGTCAGGAAGGGGGCCGACCACTACGTGCTCCGCGTCTCGGGCGACTCCATGATCGAAGAACAGATCCGTGACGGGGACCACATCGTCGTCAACTCCCGCCGGACCGCGAACGACGGAGAAATGGTGATCGCGCTGGTCCGCGAGGAGTGCGCCACGGTCAAGAAGCTCTACCGCGAGCCCGGCAACCGCGTCCGCCTGCAGCCCGCCAACGAGAAGATGGCGCCGATCGTCGAGGACGCGGCCGACGTGCGGGTGCAGGGGGTGGTGGTGGGGCTGATCCGCCAGTACTGACAACCGCAGCCCAGGCGGCCCGCTGAGAACCTGCGTGGCACGGAGTGTCCGCCGGGGCCGCCGAAGGAGGATGAAGAATGAGGATGATGTTCGCTGTCGGAAGCCTGAACCGGTCGCGCTCGAAGATCGTGGTCGCGGGGCGCCTGCGGGAGATCGAGATCCCCGCTCCCCTAACTCCGTCGCGCTGCCCGCCGGCTGGCCCTGACGAGGTTGTCCAGCACGGTGCCGGCAGTCCCGGAGTCGATCGCGTTCGCGGCGGCGGCCGCACCCTCGGCAAGCGAATCGACACGTCCCGCCACCTGGAAGGCCGCCGCCGCGTTCACTAGCACCGCCGAGCGGGCCGGCCCGCGTTCGGTTCCCTCCACCACCGCCCGCACCACCGCCGCGTTCCGTTCCGGTTCCCCCCCGGCCAGCGTCTCCGGAGCCACCGTCTCGACGCCGAAGTCCCCGGGCTCCACGTCGTAGCTCGACACGCGGCCAGCGCGCAGCTCGGCTACGCGGGTGGGGCCGCACGGACTGACCTCGTCCATCCCCGGCGCCCCGTGCACGACCAGGGCGCGCTCGTGTCCCAGCTCGGCGAGGCCGCGCACCACCAGCTCGAGAGAAGCAGGATCGGCGACGCCAACAACCTGCCGCCGCGCACCCGCCGGATTGGCGAGCGGCCCCAGCAGGTTCATGATCGTCGTGATCCCGAGCGCCTTGCGCACCGGGGCCACATGGCGCACCGCCGGGTGGTGGAGCGGCGCGAACATGAAGACGATTCCCGTCTCGGCGAGCACCTCGGCCGCGCCCTCGGGCGAGAGTTCGATCGCCACGCCGAGCGCCTCCAGCACGTCGGCGCTGCCCGACCTCGAGGTGAAGGAGCGGTTGCCGTGCTTCGCGACCCGCACCCCGCCCGCCGCGGCCACGATCGCCGCCGCGGTCGAGATGTTGAAGGTGGAGACGCGGCCGCCGCCGGTGCCGCAGGTGTCGACCAGCGTGGACGGGTGCGGGGCCGGTACGGGGATCATGGCCACCTGCAGGGCCGCGACGCCGCCGGCCACCTCCGAGGGGGCGAGGCCCTTGGTCTGAAGGGCGGTGAGGAGGGCGCCGGTCCGTATCGGCGAGGCCTTGCCGGAGACGATGTGGGCGAAGGCGGTTTGGGCCTCGTGTGATGTGAGGTCGTTCCCTGCGACGGCCCTGGCG
>CAZTOF010000045.1:0-3688 GCA_964615515.1 uncultured Gemmatimonadaceae bacterium | reverse complement strand
TCGGCAGACTGCTGGTGGTTGCGGTGGCCGCCATAGGAGCCGCGTGTGCCTCGGGAGGCGGTAGCTGGGCCGCCATGACGCGGGCGGAAATCGACGCGATGCTGGCGGGATACGCCGGAAACTGGGCGCTTGACGAATCGGCCAGTTCGCCGCAGGTAACGGTCCCCGGACCGGACACCCGGATCGGGACGAGGGTCGTTCGGGCGGATCAACTCGACGATCTGCGCAGGGAAGCCGAGGAAGGGCGGAGACTCATGGCCATTCGGCAGGCGACCTTCGAACTGCTGCGCCGTCGCCCGGAAGCACTGGTCCTCGGCGTGCAGGGGGATGAGTTGGTCTACAACCCCACGCCCGGAGAAAGAATCAAGTTGCCGCTGAACGGAGGATGGATCTCGCAAACCGGGGGCGAACACCGCGTCCGGACTCGGGCCTTCCGGGACGGCCCCCGACTCGGGGTGGAACATATGGTGGGCTCAGATGCGCGGGTCAGCGTGGTTCTGGAAATCGTCGGAGGTCGGCTGGAGATGACCTGCACCATGCTGTTCGTGGGCGGAAGGGTTGCGCCGTTTGTGCTGGTCTATGAACGGGAGGGGACTTCGGGTCTGAGGGACGGAAGAGGGGGGTCATCAAAGCCCTTCTCGTTGCGCAGGTCGCCGATATGAGCTTGCCCCGTGACGGCCCGGCTACCGCCGTCCCGGGCGTCGCGGTAGAAGCGCATTTTCGGGCATCCCAAGGCTGGCTTGTCGGATGTTAAGGGAGACAAGCCAGCCTACCCGTTGTCATACAATGGGGCTGGCGAGGGTGGCTTTCGCCCCCCTTCGATCCCCCGATTCGCGCTCCAATGAAGCGGGAGCGGGGTTGGGCTCCGCTCCGTCAATCGGCGAGGAACGTCACAGTTCGACGACCGCCTCGGCGGGGTCTTCACCTTGACCTGCTACCGCGTCCCGATACCTTGGAGCCGTCCCTTGGCAGAGCGGGACGCTGCCGCAACCCACCCTTCTATCCGAACTCCCATGGCCCACTGTTCCGTTGACGGTTGCACCCGCCAAGCGAAATCCCTCGGGTATTGCGGTGCCCACTACCAGCGCTTCAAGAAGGGCACATCGCTTCACGATCCGCCGCTACGCGAAGAATGCTCGATCCGGGGCTGTCGGCGAGTATTGCACAGAGACACCTTCTGTGATCCCCACTACACGCAGTACCGGGAGGTGGTGAGGGCACTTGGCGAAGCGGAGGCCGCTGTCCCCGCGAGAGAATGAAGTCCCCAGTCCGGCTCCCGATCCTGACCGCGCTCTTTGCAGCGTGCTCCCCCACCGGCGACCTGCCGCCACTGTCTGTCCAGCGCGACAGCGCCGGTATCGCGATCATCGAGTCGTTTTCGCCCGCCTGGGGCGATTCGGCGCGCTGGCGGGTCGGTGTGGAGCCCCTGCTCGACTTGGCCGAATCGGGCGCGGGCGATGCCCATTACTTCAATTCGGTGCGCGGGGTGCGGCGGCTGCCGAATGGCGGCATCGTCGTAGCGAACCGTGGCTCGGCCGAGATCCGGAAGTTCAACGCCGACGGCGAGTTCGTCGGTTCGGCGGGAGGCCGCGGCGAGGGGCCGGGCGAGTTCACGAACCTTCAGCAGATCGAGCTCGCCGGCGATTCCCTGCTCGGCTTGGACTGGGACGGCCGCATGGCAATCTTCGGGCGCGACCTCGGGCTGGTCCGCACGGCTTGGTCCGACCCCGAAGTCAGTGAGGTTCGGTATCTGAGCGACGGGATCATGGTCGTCGAGATACTGGTGCCCGAGATCGGAACCGTAGGCTTGGCGCGGTGGCCCTCGGTATTGGTGCTTTTCGACCTGGAAGGCGTAGCGGTGGACACCATCGGCTGGACACCCGGCTTCGAGGAGTACGCCAACGATATCCTCAGCATGGCTCCTCTCTTCAGGAAGTCCTCCGTGCTCGACTCCCACGGCAACCGAATCTTCGTCGGATCTTCGGATCACATGCAGATCGAGGAACTGAACACGAGCGGCGACACCGTCCGCATCTTTAGGATCCCCGACTACCCCTTGGCCCTGACCGCACAGCAGGTGCGGGCCGAGCGGGATGCCCGTCTCGACATTCCCCTGCCGCCGGGAGTGTCGTCTCTGCCTCCGTATTATGTTGATGCCGTGGAGGATCTGCCGTCGCAGGAGACCCGTCCGGCCTACGCCGGGATGCTGGTGGACGCCACCGGCGCGATCTGGCTTCAACCCTTCCGTGGCTTGAGCGAGCGCGGCGGACCGGAGCCCTGGCTGGTGCTCGGCCCCGAGGGAGACTGGCTCGGAAGCGTCGAGATTCCGGAGGACTTCTGGGTCACTGACATCGGCGTGGACGAGATACTCGGTATCTGGATAGACGAACTGGACGTGCAGCACCCGCAGGTGCGACACTTGGCCCGTGGTTAGCGGCGGGCAGTTTTGTTCCGTGGCCGGACTGTAGCAGACAAGCACACACAACTCCCATATTGAGAGTCGTGGGATGTTTCCACATCCACGAGGGGAGGCAGACCCAACCGATGTTCATAAACAGACGGCTACTGGCCCCGCTCCTGTTTGCGACCACGCCTGCGGCCGCCCAAGAGGTGGTCGAGCTACCCGGCGAGGACCGCTGGCTGAGCGCGGACTTCGCCGAGGTCTTCAGTCTGGGGTCGCTGGACGCGGCGGAGTGGCAGCACTTCGGGATGATACGGGCCGCAGCCTTCGACGCTGCGGGCGACCTCTACCTGCTGGACGTGGACGCGCGAACCATCGTGGTGGTGGACTCGACCGGCGGTTTCGTGCGGACCATTGGCCAGTCTGGAAACGGTCCGGGCGAGTTCGACTTCCCCCGGCATCTGGCCATCCTGCCGGACGGCCGTATCGTCGTCACCGATATTCCCCGGCACAAGACCTTCCAGATCTTCAACGCCGACGGAAGCTTCGACCGTGGCGTGCGGGTGGGGAACGACATTCTGGCCGTGGCGGGTCGAATCGACGCCGACCGGGGTTCGGATGATGGCGTGTTTGTGGCCGCTGGGGACCTGGTGCGATACCTGCCCATGCAGCCTGAGGAGCACGAGGATCCGCCGGGCGAGCGCTCGGTGCTCCGGCTCTCGCTGGAGGGTGACGAGTTGGCGCAGGAGGTCGTTGCCCTCGGGTGGGCTCCGCCGTCTACCGGACAGACAGAGGTGCGCATCGGCAGTCGCACTGTCAGCTCCGGGGAGACGACTCCTCCGCCGCGCATCTTCGACCCCGGCTTTTTCGTGGCCGCGTTGCCCGGAGGCGGAGTCGCGTTCTCGGACTCGACGGCGTACAGGATCAAGGTCACGGGTCCGGCAGGCGGGATCGCACGCATCTTGTCGCGCCCCTTCGAGCCTGAGCCGGTCACGGATCGGATTATCGAAGAAGAGATCGAACGTCAGCTCGATGAGATTGAAAGGACCGCCGTGGCAAGGTTCCGGCGGGCGTCGATGGTCGTGGACGGGGGCGGCAATCCCATTCAGGGAATGTTTCCGGACGACATGATTCGGGAGGGTGCCGTGCGGTCGCAGCGAATCTTGCTCGAAGCGCGGCCCGCCGCCGAAGAGATTCCGGTCGTTCGTAACCTGCGCACCACCTGGGACGGCGAGATCTGGGTCCAGCGACGCGGCGACGAGCCCGTCAGCGACGGCCCCATCGACG
>CAZTOF010000044.1:0-1593 GCA_964615515.1 uncultured Gemmatimonadaceae bacterium | reverse complement strand
GCGGTCGCTGTACGAGCGGGAGCGGGAGCGTGCGGAGGCGGCGGAGGCCCGCGCCGAGGAGTTCCGGCGTGCGGCGTCGGTGGCGCGCTGCGACGCGGGATCTTGGAAGTGGCGTTGGGAGGCGTCGCGGCGGAAGCTGAGCCGCACCGGCGGTTGAGGGATCGACTCTCGGCCTGCCGCGCAGAGGCCGATCCGCGCCTTGCCGACCGCGAGCGAGTGTGATCTCATCCATGGGGTCGGTGAATCGGGGGCTTCTTGGCGTCGGCGGGATGCCGTTGAGCGTACTTGCGCTTCCCGCGAAAACGGGCGAGAGAGGGACGGGCGAAATGGCTGGTGGAACGCTTGGCCGTGAGCCGAACAAGGATGTCTCGGTAATCGGCCCGGACATGGAGATACTCGGCGGAGTCAAGTGCGAAGGGACGATCCGCGTTCAAGGCAAGATCGGAGGCCCCGTGCAAACGTCGGGTCCGGTCGTCGTGGGCAAGCCCGGACGGATTGATGGCGATGTCGAGGCGGTCGAAGTCGTGGTTGCGGGCACCGTCATGGGGAGTATCGTTGGCGCAAGGAGGGTGGAGCTACGCGAAACCGGCCGGATCAAGGGCGACATCCAGACCGAGCGGATGAAAGTAGACGAGGGCGCACAGTTCGAGGGCCACCTTCGCTTGGGTAAGACCATATCCGATACGGCGGCGGGCGCCCCGACGGTGGCAAAGAACCGTGAGGACAAGACCAAGAAACGTCGTCCCTGACCAAAGACGGTAGACAGGTAGCTTGACGAACGATGCCAAGCGAGTGCTTAGTCGTTGGTCCGACGGATCGCGTTTCGGCCTCCGCGCCGTGGCCGACCTGCTGGATTGCAACCACCGACGCGCCAAGCTAACCATTGACCAGTTGATCGACTCCGGCTGGGCCACGAAAATCGACCGCACGCGCGAACTCTATCGCCTCAGTAGCCGGGGGTGCGATCTCGGGCAGGGGGTCGCCGCGCATGAAAACCCGCTGTGAGCCGCCAGGGAATTTCGAGATCGAGGGAACGTGAGGTCCACCCGTCCTCGATCCAGCGCCGTCCGATGGTAACTGTTCGGTGAGGCCGTGGTGAGCATCCCCTGAAGCGGATCGTGGGGGGGTCTGGTAACGCGATCCCGAATGTAGTATCGTCGAGGGCATGGCGATACGGGAGGCGAACGGACAAGCGGGCGTGGCGCTGGCCGAGGGGCCGGAGGAGCCGTGGTCGGTGCCCGGATCGGTGTCGGAGGAGCCTCGGGACTGGCGGTCGCTTTACGAGCGGGAGCGTGCGGAGGCGGCGGAGGCCCGCGACGAGGAGTTCCGGCGGGCGGCGTCGGTGGCGCGCGGCGACGCGGGATCTTGGAAGTGGCGTTGGGAGGCGTCGCGGCGGAAGCTGAGGAAGGTCGTCGCGGACACGCGGGAGGCGCGGCGGGCGGCTCGGAACGCCTTGTCGTTGCAGAGCGAGGTGGGGCGCCTGCACGGTCTGCTTCGGGAGGCCGGGGTGGACTCGGGGAAGCGCAGCAACGAGATCGCGCTGCGGATGGAGGTGGATCGGCTGCGCAGGAAGGGCCGGGCGCTGGAGAAGGC
>CAZTOF010000043.1:0-5765 GCA_964615515.1 uncultured Gemmatimonadaceae bacterium | reverse complement strand
GGTCCGGACGGTCGTGGTGGTCGGCGGGGGGCGGAAGTTGATGCCGGCGGTGACGGACCGCGTGCCTGTTCCGGTGCCGGAGCCGTGTTCGATCGCCCACTCCAGGAGCGGGATCATCGCCGCCGAAACCGGCAGACTGGTGGATTCCTCGTCCAGCGGCGACGCGATGAGCACGTACGGCCCGGTTGTGGCAGTTGATGCGCCCGCCGCCACGATCCAGGGGTGGCCGCTGGAAAGGGTCGCAATTGCGCCGGTGGGTAGGCTGGCGGGGGCCCTTGCTCCGGCCGGGCCGGTCGCGACGATCGGGAAGTACCGCCTGATGTCGAGTCCGCCCAGGTCGAACGCGAGTTCGCTGGACGCAATGCGCGCGCCCTCGGCCGTGACGGGGCCGAACCGGTGCGGGATCCCCGCGCCCGCCAGGCGGCGGTTCAGCGCCGGGAGCAGGGCCGGGTCGGCCGGCGGGATCACGAAGGCGCTCTGCGTGAGTCCGCGCCGGTCGAGCCCCTCGCCTGCCATGCTGATGAGGGTGGCCGCCCGCGCCGCGCCTCCGAGCGAGATCCGGCCGCTCTCCTCCAGCACGGCCAGCGCCTCGGTGACGAAGAAGGGGGCGGGGCCGAGCAGCGCCACCGGCGTCGGGTCCCGCACCGTGAACGAGAAGTGGCGACGGTCGTCGGCCGTGAGGGGATCGGGGTCGATCTCGGCGTACCCTTCCACGCGCCCGGGCGGGAAGGGGCCGGCGGGGAGGCGGACCGTGGCGCCCGCCGGGGCCGTCGCGGCAGCGCGCACCTGCCCGCCGATATGGAGCCGCACTCCCACCGTATCGCCCGGCTCGCCCCCCGCGATCGTCACCGCCGCCTCGGTGCGGCGGTCGGCCAGGGGGGGGAGCCCGTCGCCGAACGACACCCGCGCGACCGCACGGTTGTTTCGCTCCCTTGCCGGCGCCCCGAACACCACGACGGGAATGTCGCCTTCGGCCCCGGGGGGATCGGGGAAGGCGCCGGCCTGCAGGTCCGTGAAGACGTGAACCTCCCCGCCCGGCAGCGTGCTCTGCGCCACCAGGGCCCGGGCACGCTCCACCGCGCGGGTCAGGTCGCCGTGCCCGTGCCCGGGTTCGGTCGCGTCGATGGCGGCCAGGGCCCGCGTTACGCCACCGGGCGCCGCCGGCTCCCAGGGCGTGCCCGCCCGGACCACCCAGATCACGTCGTCGTGGGTCGCCGCCTCCACGCTCCGCCTCGCCACCGCCTTGAGCGTGTCGAGCCGCCGCCGCCCGTCCTCGATGATCGTCGTGCTCAGGGAATTGTCGAGAACCAGGGCGAGCGCCGTCGGGTCGTGGCTCCCGCCCGCACCGGGGAAGTGGATGCGGGCCCCGAGCAGCACCAGCACGACCACGATCGCGACCCGCAGCAGGAGAAGCAGGAGTTGCTGCGTCCGGATCTGGCGCGCGTGGTCCCGCTCCGTGCGCAGCAGGTAGCGGATCGCGGGGAAGGTGAAGGTCTTGCTCTCCCGGCGATGGAAGAGGTGCAGGAAGATGGGCACCAGCACCGCCACGCCCGCGAGCAGGAAGAGGGGATTCAGGAAGCCCATTCTACGCGCTGCTAGCAGTCCGTGGAAAAAGCCGCCCGAGCACCGAGAGCGGTGAGGCGCCGGGCTGGCAAGGCGCGACGAAAGGGGAATAGCAGGGCTATTCGCGCGAGGAGCAACGCAGAGCGAAGCATAGGAGTCACCAAATGTATACTGTGATTGACATAATGTAATGTTTTCTTTACATCGCGAAACGGTAGAGCGGAGCGGCCAGCCCGGATGCATCGCCGCTCGAATGCCGGGGGGATTTTGTCCACGGGCTAGGGAAGCCGCTGCCGCTTCCACAGGTAGAAGCGAAGGGCACGCGCCAGGGGCTCGTCGGTGCCGATCGTCGAGTAGGCGATTCCCCGGCTCGTCAGCGTGTCCGTCCACTCGGCCACCGCGTTCGCCACGGCGTCCCGGTACTGCCGCCGCATGTCCGCCACCGAGACCTGGAGCGACTCCCCCGTCTCGGGATCCACGAAGCGCGTCTCGCCCGTCGTGGGGAGGTCGCGCTCGCCGGGGTCGATGAGGTGGAAGACGAGGACCTCGTGCCCGGTGTGCTGCAGGTAGACCAGTGCCCTGGCCGTCGCCGCCGGGTCGACCAGCAGGTCCGAGATCAGGATCACGAGCCCCTTCCGCCTGAGCCGCATGGCCACGTCCCTGATCGCCGACTCGGAGTCCGTGCGGCCGCCTCCCTCGAGCGCGTTCAGGTGCTGGAGGAGCACGCGCCAGTGCACCTTGCCCCCCCGGGCCCGGGTCTGCCGCACGATCCTCTCGTGAAAGGCCATCAAGCCGACGATGTCCCCCTGGCGGACCAGGATCAGCGAGATGGCGGCGGCCAGGTGCCTGGCGTACCAGAGCTTGGTGGGCAGCCGCGGACGGGATGTCCAGGCCATCGAGGCGCTGACGTCGAGCAGCATGTACGCCCGCAGGTTCGTCTCTTCCTCGTACTGCTTGACGTAGAACCGGTCCGAGCGCGCGAACAGACGCCAGTCCAGGTTCCGGAGGTCGTCGCCCGGCTGGTAGGCGCGGTTTTCCGCGAACTCGGCCGAGAAGCCCCGGTTCGGCGACCGGTGCAGACCGAGGAGGAAGCCGTGCACGACCTGGCGGGCGATGATGTCGATGCCGCCCAGCTGGGCCAGCGTTGCCGGGTCGAGCAGGTCGGTGCGGCGGTCGCGGTGCGGGGTGACGGTCTCGTTGGTGGCCATGGTGGCATTGAATGTGGCCGCGGGGTGGGGAGCGGGGAAGGTGGGGGCCGCTTGTTCCCTGGGCTAGCAGATGCTAGCATAGTCGTGGAGGCCATGACCGAAAAGGGAAATCACAGATGGCGAAGGTGCAGATCAACGTGAGGGTGGATGGCGCTCTGAAGGCCGCGATCGACCAGTATTGCAGGTCACACGGTGTGATCGTCGGTCACTTCGTGCAGGAAGCGCTGCTGGACCGGCTCGAGGAGCTCGAGGACGTCGACGACCTGAAGCGGATCCGGCATGAGCCCACCCGGCCGTTGGCCGACGTGCTCAGGGACCTCGGACTCGATGGCGGCCTATGAAGTCGAGGTCTCGCGGACGGCCGAGAAGCAGCTGCGCGCACTCCCTCGCGGGGAACGGGAGCGGATCGTACGCAGAATCCTGGCCCTGGCCGACGATCCTCTGCCGAGGGGGTCGCGGAAGCTGGCCGGATACGAGGATGTGTACCGAATACGTGTCGGACGCTATAGGATCCTCTACAGCGTCGCGGGGCGCGAACTCGTGATCATCATTCTCAAGATCGGGCATCGACGGGATGTGTACCGGTAGGGAGCGGGGCGTTAGCGCTGCAACAGAAAGTATACTTTACACGACATGATGTCATGTAGAGTTTCCATTCAGTTCCCCATGCGATACGTCAGCGAGGCCTTGATCCGCCGACCCTTCGGGCTGTGGGTGAAGCCGTCGTAGGACGCTTCCCACCTGACCAGCGGCGGGTCCGAGTCCAGCACGTTCAGCACGTGCAGGCCCATGTCGAGCCGCTCCGACGAGCGTTTGAGCAGGCTGAGGTCCCAGGTCACGAACGGGTCAATGTCTTCGAATCTGGTTCCCATGAAGGCTTCGTTGGTGTATCCCGAGACGGTGTTGCGGTTGCTGACCAGACTGTAGCCACCCACGTGATACCCGGCGGAGAAGCTTGATTTCCACTGGGGCAGGGGAGGGGCGATGGGGTTCCCCCAGTTCAGTTTACCGGCTGCGTCGTGTTCGGCCAACACTTCCTGCTCGCCCAGATCCAAGGCCCTGACGGTGAACTCCCCGACGTAGGTGCCGGAGAACTCGAGGGACAGCAAGGCCTCCCCCACCGAAATGCTGGTGCTCGCGTGCACGTCGAGTCCCGACATCTCGATGCCCGGCCAGTTGACGAACCGCGATTCGATTCGTTCCACCGACTGAATGTCACATGAACCGTCTTTCCTGTCGCCGGGGCAGGTCACCAGGTTCTGCACCGCCGCCCGCTGGTCGCCGCCCATCGCGTAGAGGCTCGCGATCCCTTCATAGGGCAGGACATCGATCATGTCCTTGAAATCGTAGTACCAGTAGTCGAGCGAGGCACGAAAGCGTGGCGGCTGGAAGATGATTCCCACGTTGTAGGTGAGGGCCTTCTCAGGCACGAGGTCCTCGTCTCCGTAGGTGTCGATGGCCTTGTAGATGCCTGCAGCGCTTACGTATTCCAGGCCTGTGTTCAGATCCTCATTGAGATCGTCGACGGACGGGGTGCGGAAGGTGGTCTGCACCGATGCCCGTAGCGCCACGGTGTCATCCAATTCGACGCGGAGAGCGATCTTCGGGTCGAAGCTCTTCACCGAACCGTGAAACTCGTAGTTGGCCGCGATCTGGCCGTGAATGCGGTCGCCGAGGTCGAGGCGCGATTCCGCGAAGAGGCGGTGCACGATCTGCGAGTCGTGGTAGTGGAAGAAACCGCCGGTGAAATGGAAGGGTCCGAACTGGGCGGGGCAACTCTTGTCCCCCGGCACGGGGCACGGCGTGACGTCCAGATCCCCCGCGTCGTTCGGGTCGGCGTTCACGGTCAGCCTGCGGAACTGGTACCCGACCGCGTATGCCGCCGTCTCCTCCACCAGGTTGCCCTTGAGCATCGCGTCGATGGCGATGAGCTTGGCGTCGTTGTCCAGGTCGACTTCGCCGTTCATCCAGTCGATGAGCTCCCGGGTGTTCGCCAGCCCGGGGACGTAGTCCGGGTTGGGCTGGCCGCGATAGGTCGCCCCCGGCTGCACCGAGTGTTGATGGGCGCTGCTGAACGGGTTGTAGTACAGGCATCCGCCCTGTCCGGGCACCTTGCCGCCAAGCGACCCCAGGGCCATGCCGGAAGGGCTCGACGGATCCACCACCACTCCGACCCCGCAGTCGGGCCCTCCGAAGCCGCGGAACGCCAGGAACTTCCGGTAGAGATACTCTCCGGGAAGGTTGGCGTTGCCCGACGACTGCGAGTAGCTGGCGGCGAGTTCGAAGGCCGTCTTCCTTTCGCCGAAAGCCTCGAATTCCCGTTCGATGGAGCCGGCGATCCGCTGGGTGCGGGAGTCGCGGCGGAGCGTCCGCGGGGGGCCGGAATTGCCGACCATGCGGCCGAAGAAATACCAGTCGTGCTCCAGGCACGCCTCCGTGCTTGCGAACCCCGCACTCTGTCCGTAGCTGCGACAGAACACCTCACGCCCCGGATGGTCGGGCTGGATCAGCTGGCTTCCGTTATAGGGGGAGATGGGCGGGTACGAGGGAGTGGTGAGCCACTCCGGGGTGCTGGCCTGCGCCCACAGGCCTTCCAGGTGGTAGTTCATCCCGTTGGCGAGACTCCCGTTCAGCTCGCCGAAGGCCCGGATCTGCCGCGAAGCGTCGGTCAGGTTGTCGAAGGGTCCGTAGTCGAAGCGACAGGTCTCCGCAGGTTCCAGAAAGCCTCCGAAGGCCTCGCACCGCGGGTCGACGAACACGCCTCCCCAGCCGCCGTAGTGCGCGTCGATGAGGGCCGCGACGAATTCCTCCTCGGTCTCGTCTCCGGTCAGCCTGGGAAAGAGGAAGGCGCCCGGATTGCCGGTGTACGACCAGCCGCCGCCACCCGGAACGAACCCGCCCAGCGTCCAGTCCCGCTCCTCGACGGTGAGTTCCCGGGTCATGAAGACCTCCGCCGACACGACCGCGTGAGCGTTCTCCCCCAGGGGCGAACCC